>SKMM01000001.1 GCA_007121055.1 Paracoccaceae bacterium
GACGCCTCGGCCGACAGCGGCCCCTCCTGCGCGGCGGCGGACGAGAGCGCGCCCATGAGGGTCAGGGCCGCCACGACCCGGAACGCCGACAACGCCATGGATGCGCCCTCCAATGCATTCCCGCCCGCCCCCGGGGTTGCAGACCGTGTGACGGAGCACCCCAAGGGCAGGTGGTTCCCCGCCCTGATGGCGCACCCCCGCCTCGGCCACGCTACGCACCGCACGCCGCATCGGCAAGATGCTGATCCCAGCCGCTCAGGCTGACACGGTGCCCGCGCTTGCCCGCTCACCCTGCGGGCGCTGGACCGTGTGGTCCGGCGCGTGCGCCCCGCCACCTCCCCTGCTGGGGACCGTGCGGCGACGACATGGAGAGCAGCGCCGCCATTCTCTTCCTCGCGACGACGGCAGGCATCCCGGGTGGGCGATCGCCCGGCAGGCCTCATGGCGAAGGTACCCACTCGGGAGAAAACGGACCTGACCGGGCTTCCCCCCATCCCAGAAACCACCTCAGCAGCCACGCCGGCACATGATCGCTGCGGAGCGACTGAACGACCGCTCCAGGAAGGCTGCGCTGCAGCGTGCGGAAGGGTCCGACCGGCGGCTATGGGGCGCGCGCGATGCTGCCCGTGCGAAGAGGGCTTTCTCGCCGCGGCATGCCTGAATGTCGCCGATGGGCTCTTACGTCGATCTGACCGCTTACGCTCCCTTATCCGTTCAGCCCGTCGGCTTGGTCGAGCTGATGCAGGATCTCGGGCGATCCCGCGCCTGTCAGTGGGGCCCAAAGCTTTGCGATACGGGCGCCGCGAAAGAGGAGGGGCGGCCCCTGGCCAGCTTCGTTCCGCCCACCCGCCGGGCAGAGTCGATTCGTCCCGGCCGTGCCCGATGACTGCGTGACGCCGCAAGGGTAAGCAATTTGTCAAGATTGCGACACTTGCGGCAATCAGATGCGGCGATTCGTGCTCTAATCGATGAGAAAAGAGTCGATGGGCATGACTCTAAAGGCTGGCGTTTCGTTGGCTCCCGAGGGTATGCAGTTCCATGTGTGCAAGTATGGATCCGATTCGGGGGAGAACTGCCATAAGCACGCGATGCGATGTCCTGACTGCGCCCCCCGCCAAAGAAACAGCTTTCGCCGTCGGCGGGGTGCCGCCGTTGGGAGAACTGGCATGACCAACACGGACCTCTCCACCGGCATGGTCGGCGCCGGCCGGATCGCGCAAGCGCCGGGCTACCGCGGCCAGACGGGCTTCCGCCTGCTGTTCTTTCTTTTGGGCGTGAGGGCGCTTCGGGGGACCTGCACCTCATCCAAGGTCGGGGGGCGCTCGGGCGCCGGCACCGCGCCCCGGTCCCGCTTCGGCGCGGCCTCCGCGCTGCTCCCGGTGATGCCGCCGAGCCCCCAAGATCGGCGTCCAGACCTCCCTCGGGACCTGCGCCCACAGGGTTTCGACGGTCGATGCCCTCAGCATCCTGTGGTTCCTGCCGACACCCACGGCGGAATTCTCCGTCGCGCTGTCGCCTTGCCGCGCCTTTCCCGTGGCCGGAGCGGCGCGGCCCCACGTTGTCCAGTGTACCCCGCCAAGCGCTTTTCCCTTGCAGGATGTGACCCGTCATGGACAGGCAATCAGCAGCGCGACTCATGGCAACGACCGGCTGGCTGTCGCGGCAGCCGGAGAGCTTCCGGACAGACCTCCTGAAGCGCTCGTTCTATCGGCACCACCACGCGGGGAAGGTGCTTTTCGACATCGGCGACCCGCCCTCGGGCATGTTCGGCCTCGTGCAGGGCATGCTCGAGGTGCTGCTGCCCAACGGGCATATCTGGACGGTGGCCTCTCCAGGCTTCTGGATCGGTCAGAGCGCGGTGTTCTGCCGGGCGCCGCGCAGCATCGCGGTGATCGCGAAAACGCCCGTGCGGGTCTTCTACCTGCCGCTGCACGAGTTCGACGCGATGATCGCCAGTGCCGAATACTGCCGCAGCTTCGCCCTCCTGCTGATCGAGCATCTCGATCTGGCGCAACGCGTGACGGCCAGCCTGATGCCGAGCGACGTGGTCGCCCGCGTCAGCGCCCGTCTGCTGAGCCTGTCGCAGGCCGGGACCGGCGACGGTCAGGTGCTGAGCGTGACCCAGTCCGACCTCGCCTCGATGTGTGGCCTGACGCGGCAGACGGTCAACAGGGCGCTGCGGCGCCTTGTCGCGGAGGGCGCCATTTCCGCGCGCTATGGCAAGGTGACGGTGATCGATCCGGACAAGCTGCGCCAGTTTGCGGCTGACGGAGAGGGTTCGAGCCGTTCACTGGCGTCGTGAACAGGCCGATGATCACGGGCCCGAGCGATGCCCATTGCGCCCCGGATGCCGGGCTGCGCGGACGGCACGGCGGGATCTCTTTGGCGGCAGATGTTGGCCGGTGTTCGACGGAGATGGCCGCCAGCGCCATTGTCCGGGGACCGCTGGCCAGAGCGCCGTGGCACCTGCGCCCTTGCCCCTTGGGTGTCCGGGGACAGCGCCGTTCCATGGTCCGGCATCCGACCTGCGACGGGGTCACGGGCATGCCAGACCGGGGCTGTGCAGCGTCGACGTCCAGTTGGACCCACCGGCGGCGTTGCAGGTTCCGAAGCGTCCTGCGTGGCGCGGCGATCGCCCTGACGGTCGGCCTTCTCGGCGCCTGCGCACCGCGGGGCGAGCTCGTTGTCCTGCCCGAGGCCGAGACGACAGGCACGGTGGTCGGGGTGCTCAGCGCGACCAGCCGAGGGCCCGGGGAGACCACCGCGATCGGGGCGCGCGAACGCTCGGAAACACTCCGCTGGGCCGAGTTTCGGGTTTCGGTTCCGCCGCGGCGCGAGACGGGCACGGTCACCTATCCCCGCAGCGCAGCACCGAACCCGGAGACCGATTTTCTGATCGTCTCGGGAACGGACATCGCGGACGAGCGGTGGTTTCTCGCAGCGCTGAATGCGCAGCTCGGGCGCCGCCCGCGGGAGGCGCGCGAGGTCACGCTGTTCGTCCATGGCTTCAACTCGACCTTCGCCGAGGGCCTCTATCGCCACGCGCAGATGGCGCATGATTTCAACTCGCCCGGGGTGTCGCTGTTCTATTCCTGGCCGTCGGCGGGCAGCGTCATGGCCTATCCGTTCGACCGGGAAAGCGCGCTGTTCGCGCGGGACGGTCTGGAACAGCTTGCCTCCGTGGTGGCGCGCAGCACTGCCCGCGACATGGTCCTGGTCGGTCATTCGATGGGGGCGCTGGTGGTGATGGAGGCCGTCCGACAGATGGCGATCCGGCGCTCGGACCAAGTTCTGGACAAGCTGCAGGCGGTCGTGCTGATCGCTCCGGACCTCGATGTCGACGTGTTCCGGATGCAGGTCGCGGCGCTGACCCCGCGCGAGGTGCCGATCTACCTCGTGGTTTCGGGACGTGACCGGGCGCTGCGTGTCGCGGGGCTTTTGCGCGGTCAGGACGAGCGGCTGGGCTCGATCCGCGAGGCGGAGCGCGTCAGCGGGCTTCCCGGCGTGTTCGTGTTGGACGTGACGGATGTGCGGGGTTCGGGCGACCCGCTCAACCATTTCGCGGTGGTCACCTCACCAGCGATGATTGCCCTGTTGAGCGGGCTCGAGCGCCATGGACTGGCCATGCTGCGCGACGACGCGAGCCAGGGCAACGTGTTCGAGGCGACGCTGGGTGTGGTTTCCGGGGTCACCCAGGCCGTCCTCCAGCCGCTGGCCCGGTGACCGACCCGCTGCGGGGCCAGAGCGCGCCGGCGACCATTGTGCCGAGGCTCGCCGCAGCGGCGAGGATCAGGAAGGTGGCCGTCATTCCGAATTCCGCGCCCAGCCAGCCCGCCGCGGAATAGGCGAGCAGCAGAAAACCGTTCGTCAGGGCAAGTTGCGCCGCAAACAGCAGCTGGCTGTCGCGCGGACGGGCGATCCGCCGGATCAGCAGGGTCGCCGGTGTCAACGCCACGGACGTGCCGAGCCCAAGGACGAGCCAGACCAGCAACAGGCCGTTGAAACTTGTGGCCAGCAGCGCCCCGCCCGCAAGGCCGAGGCAGCCGAGCGCCGCGCCGGCGAGCATGACGGCCCGCTCGGGCAGGACGCGCAGCGAGGGGACAAGCGTGCCCGCGCCGATGACCGCGCCGAGTCCGAAGACGCCGAAGGCGATGGCGGCGGCCCGTCGCTCGAGGCCGAACTCGCCCTGCACCAGCACGACCGTGTTGACCATGACCATGGCGGTGACGCAGGCCACAACGACATCGAGGGCGATCAGTCCGCGCAGCTCGGGCGTCGCCAGAAAGAGCCGCGGCGCCTTCAGGATGCGCGTCAGGAACCCGCTGCCGGGCGCGGCGAGCCGGACGGGCAGCGCGGCCCTGCCGACCAGCCAGGCCGACAGCAGGAAGGCCGCCGCCGCGGCGGTGAACACGTTCTGCGGCGACAAAACCAGCAGCAGCCCCGCCGCCAGCAGCGGGCTGAGGGAGGACTCAAGCTCCGACGCGATCCGCGACCGGGCGAGCGACTTCGAATAGTCCTCGCGCCGGGCGAGCAGATACGGCACCACCGTCTGATAGACCTGCGTGAACACCGCCGAGGCGAGAGAAAAGACGAAGACGATGACGAAGACCTGCCAGGGCGCGGTGACGAAGGGCAGCAGGAACAGGCTGCTGGCGCGCAGCAGGTCGAGCGCGATCAGCAGCGGCTTGCGCCGCAAGTGCAGCGTCAGCGCCGCGGCGACCGGCGCGCCCACAACATAGGCCAGCGCCTTGAGCGAGAGCGCGGTGCCCAGCACGGTGCCCGCATCCTCGACCGCGAGCCTGTAGGCAAAGAGCGCCAGTGCCACCGTCGCCACACCGGTGGCGAACAGCGCCATCACATAGGCTGCGAAAAGCCTGTAATAGCTGGCCTTGTCGGCCGTTCCCGACCATGGCAGCGGACCATCGGGGTCCGTATCGTCGGGGTCGGACGGGTGCATCGCTCTACCGGATCTCCGCTTCCGCCTCCGCTTCCGGCTCGGCCGGGTCCGGGGCCGCAGACCGCCGGCCTTCGAACAGGGTGACATAGAGGACCGGCAGCACGATCAGCGTCAGCACCGTCGCCACCAGCAACCCGCCCATGATGGCGAAGGCCATCGGCCCCCAGAACAGCGTCGGCGCGATGGGCAGCAGCCCCAGTACGGTCGAGAGCGCGGTCAGCATCAGCGGGCGCAGCCGGTTCTGCGCCGCCGACACCGCCGCCTCGCGCACGCCTAGGCCCGCGGCTCGCTCGTCGGTGATCTGGGTGAGCAGGATGACCGCGTTCTTGGCGATCATGCCGATCAGCGCGAGGATGCCGAGGATGGCCACGAAGCCCAACGGCCGGCCGAAGAGCAGGAGCGCCGCAGCCACGCCGATCAGCCCCAACGGGATCAGCATCAGCACGATGCCGACATTGCGGAAGTTCTGAAGCTGCAGCATCAGGAGCGTCAGCATCAGGAAGGCCATCAGCGGCACCACGGCGAAGACCGACTCCGAGCTTTCCTCCGAGGTCTCGGCGGTGCCGCCAACCTCGATCAGGTAGCCCGGCGGCAGCGTGGCATTCAGCGCCGCGATGTCGGCCTCCAGCGCCGCGACCACCGTTTCGGGCAGCAC
>SKMM01000320.1 GCA_007121055.1 Paracoccaceae bacterium
AGTGCTGGACGCGCTCCATGTTCATCTTGACCCGGTCCTCGCTGTCCTTGGGCAGGAGCGGGTTGAAGGTGCCGAGCTTCTCCAGGAAGCGGCCGTCGCGCGGCATGCGGCTGTCGGCGGCGACGATGGAGTAATGCGGGCGCTTCTTCGCGCCGCCACGGGACAGTCGGATCTTCACGGCCATATCAGTCTCTCCTTATGGCGTTGGTCGGGCCGGGGGCCCGGCGGTCTGGTCTGGTGGGGCGGATCGCCCCGGGTTTGGGGTGGGACGGCAAGCCGCCCCGGTTTTCGTGTGGGGCGGACAGGCCGCCCCGGGTTTTCGTGTGGGGCGGACAGGCCGCCCCGGGGGGTCATCCCCGCATCTTCTCGTGGTGACGGATCACTTCGGAGATGATGAAGTTCAGGAAGTTGCGGGCGAAGGCGGGGTCGAGATCGGCCTCCTGCGCCAGCCACTCCAGCCGCTCGATCTGGCGCGCCTCGCGGGCGGGGTCGGAGGGGGGCAGCCCGTGTTCGGCCTTGAGCCGGCCCACGGACTGGGTGTGCTTGAAGCGCTCGGCCAGCGTGTAGACGAGGATCGCATCGAGCCGGTCGATGGACTCGCGGTGCTCCTTCAGCAGGGCGGCCGCGCGGGCGACGGCATCGGCGGTGGTGTCGGTCATGCATAAGCCTCCATGCCGCCCTCGGTCAGCGCGTCGGGGCCGGGGTGGTGCCAGACGCGCGCGGAGCCGTAGCCGGGCATTTCGGCCATCTCCCCCGGCACGCAGCCGAGCCGGCGGGCGAGCGCCTCGCTGGCGGTGTTGTCGGGGTCGATCATGCTGATGGCGGCGGGCCAGCCGAGCACGTCATAGGCGTGGCTGCGGGCGGCCAGCGCCGCTTCATGGGCGATCCCCTGCCCTTCGGAGGCGGCGTCGAACAGCATCCAGGCGATCTCCTGGCCCGGCCAGCCCTCGGGGAACCACGGCCCGACGAGGCCCAGCGCGGCGTCGTCGCCATGCCGCGTCAGCGCAAAGAAGCCATAGCCGCGCACCACCCAATGCCCCATGATCCCGCAGAACCCGCGCCAGGCCAGCGCCCGGTCCTGCTTGCCGCCGGTGAAGCGCGCCCGGGGGGAGGCCTTGTAGGCGGCCCAGGCCTCGAAATCCGCAGGACCGGGCGCGCGCAGACGGAGGCGCTCCGTCTCCAGCACCGGGGTGTGGGCGAGGGCGGGGGTCATTTCTTGCGGCCCATGCCGCCGAGGCCGCCGGGCAGCCCCCCCATGCCGCCCATCGGGGGCATGCCGCCGCCCATGCCGCCGAGGCCGGCGGGCATGCGCGCCATCTGCGCCTGGAGGGCTGCGGGGTCCATGGCGGCGGGGTCCTTGCCCTTGCCCATCATGGCGCCCATGGCCTGTTTCAGCATGCCCTTCTTGCCGAGTTTCTTCATCATGTCAGCCATTTGCCGGTGCATCTTCAGCAAACGATTGAGCTCCTGGACCTCCAGCCCCGCCCCCGCCGCGATGCGCTTCTTGCGGCTGGCCTGCAGCAGGTCGGGGTTGGCGCGTTCCTTTTTCGTCATGGACTGGATCAGCGCGATCTGGCGGCGCAGCATCTTGTCGTCGAAGCCCGCGGCCTCGGCCGCCTTGCCCATCTTGTTCATGCCGGGCATCATGCCCATCAGCCCCTGCATGCCGCCCATCTTGAGCATCTGTTCGAGCTGGCCCTTGAGGTCGTTCATGTTGAACTGACCCTTCTGGAAGCGCTTCATCATGCGCTCGGCCTGCTCGATCTCGAGCGTCTCCTGCGCCTTCTCCACGAGCGCGACGATGTCGCCCATGCCGAGGATGCGGCCGGCGATGCGGGAGGCCTCGAAGGTCTCCAGCGCGTCGGTCTTTTCGCCCACGCCGACGAAGCGGATAGGCTTGCCGGTGACGGCGCGCATGGACAGCGCCGCCCCGCCGCGGCCGTCGCCGTCCATGCGGGTCAGGACGACGCCGGAGATGCCGACCTTGCCGTCGAACTCGGCGGCGACATTGACGGCGTCCTGGCCGGTGAGGCCGTCGACCACGAGGAGGGTTTCGCGGGGCTGGGCGATGTCGCGGACGGCCTGGACCTCGTCCATCAGCACTTCGTCGATGTGCAGACGGCCGGCGGTGTCGAGGATCAAGACGTCGTAACCGCCAAGGCTCGCCTGGGTCTTGGCGCGTTTGGCGATTTCGGGGGCGGTCTGGCCCTTGACGATGGGGAGCGTGTCCACGCCGACCTGCACGCCCAGCACCGCCAGCTGGTCCATGGCCGCGGGGCGGTTGGTGTCGAGCGAAGCGAGCAGCACGCGCTTGCCTTCGCGGCCCTTCAGCCGGCGGGCGAGCTTGGCGGTGGTGGTGGTCTTGCCCGAGCCCTGCAGGCCGACCATCAGGATCGCGGCGGGCGGGTTGTCGATCTTGAGCGCGCCGGGGTCTTCGTCGCCCGTCAGCATGGCCACAAGTTCGTCATGGACGATCTTGACCACCTGCTGGCCGGGGGTGACGGACTTGGTGACGGCCGCCCCGGTCGCCTTGGCCTGCACGCGCTTGATGAAATCGCGCGCCACCGGGAGGGAGACGTCGGCCTCCAGGAGCGCCACGCGGACCTCGCGCAGGGCGGCGACGACATCGGCCTCGGTGAGCGCACCCTGCTTGGTCAGCCGGTCGAAGACGCCGCCGAGACGTTCGGACAGGTTCTCGAACATGCGCAGCCCTCCCGAGGCCGGCCCCGGACCGGGGCAATGCAGTATGGCACCCGCGGGCGAAGCCTCGCTGACGGGTGGCGATCCCCCAAGGGGACCGGAAGCGTCATACACCTCCGGAATGGTCGCGGGCTACCCCCTCACCCGCCAACTGTCAAGGCCGCGCTCAGCCCGTGGGCGACAGCACCGCAACGCCGGGCAGGGTGCGGCCCTCCATCCACTCCAGGAAGGCGCCGCCGGCCGAGGAGACGTAGCTCATCCGGTCGGCCACCCCGGCCGCGCGCAGCGCTGCCACCGTGTCACCGCCGCCCGCGACCGACACGAGCTTGCCGGCCTCGGTCAGCGCGGCCACCGCAGCCGCCGCCGCCTTGGTGCCCGCGTCGAAGGGCGGGGTCTCGAAGGCGCCCAACGGGCCGTTCCAGATCAGCGTGCGGCAGGTCTCGAACACACCGGCCAGGTGGGCAGCGGTCTCCGGCCCCACGTCGAGGATCATCATGTCGTCGGGGCAGGCATCGGCGGGCAGCGTGCGGGTCTCCACCCCTTCGGCCAGAGCCTCGGCCACCACGATGTCTCGGGGGAGATGCACGGTGCAGTTGGCGTCCACGGCCGCCTGCAGGATCTTGCGGGCGGTGTCGGCCATGTCATGCTCGCACAGCGACCGGCCCACCGGCTTGCCCTCGGCGGCCAGAAAGGTGTTGGCCATACCGCCGCCGATCACCAGGTGATCCACCTTGGCCACGAGGTTCTCCAGCAATGCGATCTTGGTGGAAACCTTGGCGCCGCCCACGATGGCCACCACCGGGCGCTCGGGGGCGGTCAGCGCTGCCTCCAGCGCCTTCAGCTCCGCCTCCATCAGCCGCCCGGCGCAGGAGGGCAGCAGCCGCGCGAGCCCCTCGGTGGAGGCATGGGCTCGGTGCGCGGCCGAAAACGCGTCGCTGACATAGACATCGCCGAGCGCCGCGAGCGCGGCGGCGAAGGCTGCGTCATTGCGCTCCTCCTCGGCGTGGAAGCGAGTGTTTTCCAGGACCACCACCGCGCCGGGCTCCATCGCACCCACCGCCCGCTTGGCCGGTGCGCCCATGCAGTCCTCGGCGAATCCGACCTCGGCGCCCAGCGCCTCGGACAGGGCCGGCACCACCACCCGCAGCGACATCTCGGGCACCACCTGCCCCTTGGGCCGGCCGAAATGCGCCAGCAGAACGGCCTTGCCGCCCGCGCCGGTGATGTGGCGGATCGTCGGCAGGATGCCCTCGATCCGCGCGGTGTCGGTCACCCGGCCGTCACGCACGGGAACGTTCAGGTCCACCCGCACCAGCGCCGTCTTGCCGGCGAAGTCGATGTCGTCGAGGGTCTTCCAGCCCATACGTGCCTCTCCCTGTCCGGTCGCTTGCCATCCTTCTTGCCGCTGCCCCCTCCGCCGTCAACCGTTCACACCGCCGCGAGCCCCCTGCCCAAAGGGTCCTCGACCGCATGCGGGGGTTTCGTTTGGGGCCCCGCACGCCTAGAACAATGCCCGACGGACACCCGCACAACGGAGGGCCAGATGGCCGAGATCGAGGACCCCGAGAACACCATCCTGATGGAGCTGGACGGCGGCACGGTAGTGATCGCACTGATGCCGGACGTGGCACCGAAGCATGCCGAACGGATGAAGGAGCTGGCGCGCGCGGGCGCCTATGACGGGGTGGTGTTCCACCGCGTCATCGAGGGCTTCATGGCCCAGACCGGCGATGTGGCGCATGGCAATGCCGACAAGGGCTTCAACCTGCGCCGGGCGGGCACGGGGGGCTCGGAACTGCCGGACCTGCCGGCCGAGTTCAGCCGCATCCCGCATGACCGCGGCACGCTGGGGGCGGCGCGGTCGTCCAACCCCAACAGCGCCAATTCGCAGTTCTTCATCAACTTCGCGGACAACCATTTCCTCAATGGGCAGTACACCGTCTACGGCCGGGTGATTTCCGGCATGGAGCATGTCGACGCCATCACCCGGGGCGAGCCGCCCGCGAACCCCGACCGGATGATCCGCGTGCAGGTGGCCGCCGATGCCTCGTAATGCGGTGATGGTGGGGGGCCTGTTCGCCCTCGGCTTCGCGATTCTCGGCGGGCTCTATGCCTATGGCACCGGAGCGCTGTCGGCGCAGTCGGAGCCGGAGGTGATCGACACCGGCGGGCCCTACATGGTTATCCAGGTGGCGCCCGGCCCGGATGGCGGCGCCTCGGGCGAGGTCGTGATCGACCTGCGCGACGACGCAGCACCCCAGCATGTGGAGCGGCTGATCACGCTGGCCGAGGACGGCGCCTATGACGGGGTGGTGTTCCACCGGGTGATCGAGGGCTTCATGGCGCAGACCGGCGACGTGCAGTTCGGCCGCGCGGACGGCGACACGTCGCGCGCGGGGATGGGGGCGTCGCAGCTGCCGAACCTTCCGGCGGAGTTCTCGCGCCTGCCGTTCCAGCGCGGGGTGGTGGGGATGGCACGCTCGCAGGACCCCGACAGCGCCAATGCGCAGTTCTTCATCATGTTCGCCCCCGCGCCGCATCTGGATGGGCAGTACACGGTGGTGGGCCGCGTGGTGGGCGGCATGGAGGTGATCGATGCCATCACCCGCGGCGACCCGGCGCGCAACGGCGCGGTGGCGCAGCCCGACCGGATGGAACGGGTGACGATCCGGCGCTGAGCCACGGCGCGGCCGGACCGGCCCCGGAGAGCGCCGCAGTCGGGGGCATCGAGCCCCCTCGGCGGCGGCGCCCGGGCGGGCCGGACACTCGGCCCCGGCCATCCGCACCCGGGCGCGGAACGAGCCTCGGCGCGGACGGCAACGCCGACGTGACCGGCGCGCCGCGGCTCCGGCGACGGGTGCGCTTGCCCCGCCTGGGCTTGACCTTTAGGAAAGCGCG
>SKMM01000155.1 GCA_007121055.1 Paracoccaceae bacterium
ACGCGATTGCCGATGGCATGCGCACGCCGGGCCTGAAGCAGAAGCTGGAGGACATGGAGGCCCGCGTCGCCGCGCTGGACGAGGCCCTCACGGCCCCTGCCCCGGCGCCGGTGCGTCTGCAATTTTTCATGACGACCCGGCGATCAATGAGAAAGCCGTTTCTGACGATCCGGCGGATTTTCCGCGACTTCGCCGACGGGGTCTCGCCACCGGCCATCGCGCAGCGGCTGAATGCCGAGGGGATGCTGGAAGTGGAGCATGGTTCCATCGCGCCGGGCAAGTTCGCGACCTTCACCATTCTCGAGGCGGATCCCTTCGCCGTGGGTCCGGACGCCATCAAGGACATCAAGGTGTGGGGAACGATGCTCGAAGGGCGCGTTTTCCCTGCTCCGCCGGTCGCCGCGATCGACGAGGCGTCGCTCATTGCGCTCTGGGGCGTCATGGGACCGGCGCCGCTCTACGCGCTCGCCCCCGTGGCACCTGTCGCCGGCCGTGGCACATTCGGCGGCTGCGGCGCTTGTGCTTCACCCTGGGCCAGCTCCTGCGCGCCCGGCGCCACCGCCGCGGCCTCGAGCATGGGCTGCTGCTCGACCAACGCGCTGGGCTGGGCTGTGGCTGCGGAATGGGCGGCACGGGTCTGAGGCACGGGCGCGAAACCGGTAATGGCCATCCGACCGGGACGCCATGAACGTGCGAATTGTGCACAACGGAAAAGCCCCGCACTGGTTCGCCAAGCTCGTTCCGGGGAGGATCTAACTCGAATGTCAGCCATATCGCTGATCGGCGACGCTCCTCGCCGGCCATATCGGTCCGCTCTCCGCCCTCCAGATCGCTCATGCTGCAAGGGCGAAGGGTCGTTGGGTGGATGCTCGAACGTCCGCAGGGCCCCGCATAGCTGACGGGTAACCGAACGCACCCGAGACGCCTGCTGTCCAGCGACCGTCCATCGCCCCTCAAGGCCCGCTCTCATCGCGATACCGCTTGATTTGAATCCACCGTAACGGATAGCCTTTTGGAGGTAGGATTTTGGGCAGGAGCGGTCGATGCGCGCGGCGATGGCGATTGGCATCGCGCTTGGTCTTCTGACAGCCGGTGCGGCGACGGCGCAGACGCCGCCAGCGGTCGTCGCCGTTCCGGCGGACCTGCGGGAACTGGCCGAGGAGACGAGCTTCAACGGAAGGCTCGATGCCGACCAGCGCGTCGCCATTGTCGCCCGGGTCGGCGGCACGCTGGAGGAGGTGGGCTTCCGCTTCGGCGAGACGGTCGAGGCGGGCCGCGTGCTGTTCCGGATCGACCCGCGCCCCTTCGCCGCGCTGGTGCAGGAGGCCCGCGGCGCGCTGCGCACCGCCGAAGCGGCCCGCGACCTCGCGCTCCTGGAGCGCGACCGCCAGGCCGAGCTGGTGCGGCGCGAGACGGCGCCGCAGGCCGGGCTCGACAATGCCGCGGCGTCGCTGGAGGCTCGCGAGGGCGAGGTGATGCGCGCCAAAGCCGCGCTGGAGCGGGCCGAAATCAACCTCTCCTATACCGAGGTCGCGGCCCCCTTTGCCGGCCGGATCTCGACCACGGCCGTCAGTCCCGGTGCGGTGATCGGCCCCGAGACCGGGGTGCTGGCCACTCTCACCCGGCTCGATCCGCTGCATGCGGAATTCCCGGTGCCGACGGCGGTGCTGCGCGACTATCTCGACCGGGTCGCCGCCGGCACCGCCTCGAAGGAGGCGGCGGTGACGCTGGTGCTGGCGAACGGCAGCAACTATGGCCGGGCGGGCACCATCGACTTCATCGACAGCGCGGTTGCCGGCGTCACCGACAGCGTGACCGTGCGGGCGCGGTTCGACAACCCCGAGGGCCAGCTGCTGGACGGCGAACTGGTGCGCGTGAACCTGACGCTGACCGCGCCGCAGCCCGAGATCGCTGTGCCCGCCCGCGCCGTGCAGCGCGACATCCAGGGCAGTTTCGTGCTGGTCGTGGGCCCCGGCGAGACGGTGGAACAGCGCCGCGTGACCGTGGCGCGCAGCACCCAGGGCCTCGCAGTGATCGCCGACGGGCTCTCGCCGGGCGAGCGGGTCATCACCGAGGGGATCAACAAGGTCCGCCCGGGCATCACGGTGGACGCCGCCGCCCCAGCCGACGGCTGAGCCGATGATCGCCGACATCTTCATCCGGCGGCCGCGGCTTGCCACCGTTATCTCGATCGTGCTGTTCCTCGCCGGGCTGATCGCGCTGAGCCGCATGCCGGTCGAGCAGTATCCCGACATCACCCCCCCGCAGGTCGCCGTCACCGCCGCCTATCCCGGTGCAGGCGCCGAGGTGGTGGAACAGACCGTCGCGCAGATCATCGAGGACCAGGTGATCGGGGTGGACGGCATGCTGTACATGTCCTCGACCTCGGGCGCGGACGGCAGCTATCAGCTCTCGATCAGCTTCGAGGTGGGCACCGACCCCGACATCGCCACGGTGAACGTGCAGAACCGCGTGGCGCTGGCCGAGCCGTTGCTTCCGCCCGAGGTGCGCCAGTTCGGCACACGGGTGTTCAAGCGTTCCTCCGCGCTCCTCTTGGGCGTCGCGCTCTATGCCACGGACGACACGGTCACCGGCAGCGACCTGACGAACTTCGCCCGGATCAACATCCTCGATGCGCTGAAACGGATCGACGGAGTGGGCGATGCGTCGGTCTTCGCCGCCGACCAGTTCGCCATGCAGATCGAGCTTGACGTGGCGCGGCTGGCGATGCTGGGGCTGACGCCGGGCGACGTGATCGCGGCGCTGCGCAGCCAGAACGTGCAGGCCGCGGTGGGCCGCGTCGGCGCGCCGCCTTTCGTCGAGGACCCGGGCCAGCAGTTCGCCATCACCGCCCGCGGCCGGCTGGAAAGCGCCGAGGAGTTCGCCGACATCATCGTCCGCTCGGCGCCGGACGGCAGCGTGATCCGCGTGCGTGACGTGGCCGAGGTGAGCCTCGGCGCGCGCAGTGCCGATGTCTCCACCCGCTTCAACGGCGCGCCGGCGACGCTGATCGGCGTCTATCTCGCCCCCGGCGGCAACGCCATCCAGGCCTCCGATCGGGTGTCCGCGGTGCTGGCCGCCGCGCCCCTGCCGCCCGGCATGGCCTACGAGATCGTCTCGGACACTGCCGAATTCGTCGAGGACTCGATCCACGAGGTGCAGCGCACGCTGATCGAGGCCTTCGTGCTGGTGATCCTGGTCGTGTTCCTGTTCCTCGGCTCGCTGCGCGCCACGCTGGTGCCGCTGGTGGCGGTGCCCGTGGCGCTGGTGGGCACCTTCGCGGTGATGGCGGCGATGGGCTTCACGCTGAACACCGTCTCTCTGCTGGCCCTCGTGCTCGCCATCGGCATCGTGGTCGATGACGCCATCGTGGTGGTCGAGGCGGTTGAGGCGAAGCTGGAGGAGAACCCGGGGATGACCCCGGCCGAGGCGGCCTCGGCCGCGATGTCCGAGATCACCGGCGCGATCCTGGCGATCACGCTGGTGCTGCTGTCGGTCTTCGTGCCGGTGGCCTTCATTCCTGGCATCTCGGGCCAGCTTTTCCAGCAGTTCGCGGTGGCGGTGTCGGTGTCGATGGTGATCTCGGCCATCAATGCGCTGACGCTCTCGCCCGCGCTGTGTGCGATCCTGCTGAAGCCGCATCACGGGCCGCGCAAGGGGTTGCTGGCCTATGTCTCGCGCGGGATCGACCGGGCGCGCGACGGTTATGTCCGGGTCGCGGGTGCTATCGCGCGACGGGCGGTGATCGGCCTCGTGCTGCTGGGGCTTGCCTTCGCGCTGACCGCGGGGCTCTTCCGCGCCGTGCCCACGGGCTTCCTGCCGTCCGAGGATCAGGGGTCCTTCATCGTCGAGACGCGGCTGCCCGATGCCGCCTCGCTGGGCCGCACCGACGCCGCCCAGCGCGAGGTCGAGGCGATGCTCGCCGCCCTGCCCGGCGTCGAGAGCGTGACCTCGGTGATCGGCTTTTCCCTCCTCGACGGCATCTCGAAGTCGAACGCGGCCTTCGCGCTGGTCACCATGCTGCCGTTCGAGGAACGCACCACGCGGGAGACCTCGGTCTTCGCCGCCATCGCCGGGGCGATGGAGCAGGGCGCGGCGATCCGCGAGGCGCAGGTCATCGCCTTTAACCTGCCTCCCATCCCCGGGCTGGGGACCGGCGCGGGCTTCGAGGGTCAGTTGATCGACAGCCAGGGCCTCAGCACCGCCGACCTTGCCGAGGTCGCCCGCGGCCTCACCTTCGCGGCAAACACCGATGACCGGCTGACCCGGGTCTACACGACCTTCTCGGCCGACATGCCGCAGCTCTTCCTCGATATCGACCGCGAGCGGCTCTATGCGCTGGGCATCCCGCTTACGGATGTGTTCGCGGCGCTGCAGCCCGTGCTGGGCTCGGCCTATGTCAGCGACTTCACCCTGTTCGGCCGGTCGTGGCAGGTGCGCATGTCGGCCCGCCCGGGTGACCGGGCCACGCCCGAGGACATCGCCCGCATCCATGTGCGCGGGCCCGGCGGCGAAATGGTGCCGGTCGGCGCCTTCGCGCGGGTGGAGACGATCACCGGCCCGGCGCTGCTGCAGCGCTACAACAACCAGCGTTCGGCCCGGATCAGCGATGAGCCTGCGCCGGGCCAGGCCTCGGGCACCGCTCTGAACGCGATGGAGGCAGTGGCGGACGCAAGCCTGCCACCCGGATTTGCGCTGGAATGGACCGGCACCGCGCTTCAGGAACGCGAGGCTGCGGGCCAGACCGCGACGATCCTCGCGCTCGCCGTCCTCTTCGCCTATCTCTTCCTTGTCGCGCTGTACGAGAGCTGGACGATCCCGGTTCCGGTGCTGCTTTCGGTTGCATTCGGTGTCGCGGGGGCCATGCTGGCGCTGCTGGTCGCGGGGCTGCCCTTCAACATCTATGCCCAGATCGGCCTGGTGGTGCTGCTGGCGCTGGCGGCCAAGAACGCGATCCTGATCGTCGAGTTCGCCAAGGCCCGGCGCGAAGCCGGGCAGGGCATTGTCGAGGCTGCGATCTCGGGCGCGCATGCGCGCTTCCGGGCGGTGATGATGACCAGCTTTGCCTTCATTGCCGGGCTTATCCCGCTGGTCACCGCACAGGGCGCCTCCGAACTGTCGCGCCGGGCGGTCGGCACCGGCGTCGCCGGCGGCATGCTGACGGCGGCGCTGGTGGGCATCTTCGTGATTCCGGCCCTGTATGTGGCCGCCCAGTCGCTGCGGGAAGCAGCCAAGGCAGGACAGTTCGGCCGAGTTCTCGTTTCCTTGCGCCGTCTCTTGCTGCGCAAGGGGCCCTGAACGGTCCTCCCTGATTCCTGAACGGTCCTGCTTTATTGGGGTATGTTGACGTTCATCTCAGGCGAATGACGGTCGCTGCGAGGGCGATGAGGGCTGAGAAACTGCTGTCTGTCTTGCAGCACCGCGTGGCGATTCCTCTGAATTCCTGGAGCTTCCCGGCGTTGATGATGTGACCGCCCCCCGACGGCATCGATGTGGCAAGGTGGGTGTGCGCGGATCCACAGAGGGGAGCGGTCATGTCGGGGATTGGCACGGTCTGGCGCGATCTGGCGAAGACTGTGTTTCAGGGTCCAGACG
>SKMM01000277.1 GCA_007121055.1 Paracoccaceae bacterium
CGCGGCTACAACATCGAGAGCCTGACGGTGGCCGAGACCGACCACACCGGGCACCGGAGCCGCATCACCATCGTCACCACCGGCACGCCGCAGGTGATCGAGCAGATCAAGGCCCAGCTCGGGCGGATGGTGCCGGTGCACGAGGTCCACGACCTGACGGTCGAGGGCGCGGCGGTGGAGCGGGAACTTGCGCTCTTCAAGGTCGCGGGCAAGGGCGAGGCGCGGGTCGAGGCGCTGCGGCTCGCCGATGTATTCCGCGCCAATGTGGTGGACTCGACGCTGGAAAGCTTCGTGTTCGAGATCACCGGCTCGACCCAGAAGGTCGATGCCTTCGCCGAACTGATGCGCCCCCTCGGTCTGGTGGAGATGGCCCGCACCGGTATCGCCGCTCTGGCACGGGGCTCCTGAAGCCCCCCCAGGCGCGCGGGGTGATCCCGGGCGCGGTGCCGAAAAGGCAGGGGGAACGAGAGAGCAGGGCGTCAGCGCCCGCGCCAGATCCAGCCGCCGCCGAAGACGCGTGTCCCCTCGGGGTCGTAGAACACGCAGGCCTGCCCCGGGCTGACGCCGGCCTCCGCAGACAGGAGCTCCACCTCGGCCTCGGTTTCGGACAGTGGCCGGATCACCGCCGGTGCGGGCGGACGGGTGGAGCGGACCCGCACGTCGAGGTGCCATTCGGCCTGCGACGGGAAGGGGCCGTCGCCCAGCCAGTTGATCTTGCGCAGGGGAATGCGGCGGGTGGCCAGCGCCTCCCGAGGGCCGACGACGACGCGGCGGGTCTCGGGCTCCAGCCGCACGACATAGAGGGGCTCGGACAGACCGCCGATCCCGAGGCCGCGGCGCTGCCCGATGGTGTAGTGGATCACGCCGCGGTGCTCGCCCAGCACCCGGCCCGACAGGTCCACGATGTCGCCGGGGCTGCCCGCGCCAGGCCGCAGCTTCTCGATCACGCGGGCGTAGTCGCCGTCGGGGACGAAGCAGATGTCCTGGCTGTCGGGCTTGTCGGCCACCGCCAGGCCGTGCTTTTCCGCCAGCGCCCGCGTGTCGGCCTTGGAGCGGAGATCGCCGAGGGGGAAGCGCAGGAAGGCCAGCTGCTCCGCCGTGGTGGTGAACAGGAAATAGGACTGGTCGCGGGCGGGGTCCGCGGCACGGTGCAGCTCGGGGCCGTGGGGGCCCACCTCGCGGCGGATGTAGTGGCCGGTGGCCATGCAGTCGGCCTCGAGATCGCGGGCGGTCTCCAGCAGGTCGCGGAACTTCACGCGCTCGTTGCAGCGGATGCAGGGGACCGGGGTGGTGCCGGCCAGATAGGCTTCGGCGAACTCCTCCATCACCGCGTCGCGGAACATGTTTTCGTAGTCGAGGACGTAATGCGGAAAGCCCATGTCCTCGGCCACCCGGCGGGCGTCGTGGATGTCGCGCCCCGCACAGCAGGCGCCCTTTTTCGCCAGCGCCGCCCCATGGTCATACAGCTGCAGCGTGACGCCCACGACGTCATAGCCCTCCGCCGCCAGTTCGGCCGCGACCACCGAACTGTCGACGCCGCCGGACATCGCGACCACCACCCGCGTCTCGGCGGTCGGGCGGGGCAGGCCCAGCGAATTCAGGGTCGCGTCGCGCGGCATGGACAACCTCCGGGAAACCGGGAGAGATATATAAAAATCCTACACATTCTCAACCCCGCTGCCTAACGCGCCATTAATCGCCCCGCGTCAGTCTTGCCCTGGGTGAGACAGGGGGTGCGGAGATGTATCTCAGGAAGGTGAACGGTCCGCGGTCGGTGACGCTGCCGGATGGCACGGTGATGACGCGGGCGGACCTGCCGGCGCCGAACACGCGGCGCTGGGTGGCCAGCCGCAAGGCCGCCGTGGTGCGCGCGGTGGAACATGGACTTCTTTGCCAGGAAGAGGCGCGCGCCCGCTACGCGTTGTCGGAGGAGGAGTTCGAAAGCTGGCGCCGGGCTGTGCAGACGCATGGCGAGGCGGGGCTGAAAGTGACATCTCTCCAGCGCTTGAAACAACTTTAGATTGTAAAACGCGGAAACTCTGTCAAGGTAAAGTGTGGTTAACCATTGTTCGCGATGGTCCACAGTGAGCGACAGAGGAGCCGTGATACGATGCGCATCTTGCTGGTGGAAGACGATCCCACGACCTCCCGCAGCGTGGAGTTGATGCTGACGCATGCCAACCTGAACGTGTACTGCACGGATCTGGGGGAGGAAGGCATCGATCTGGCAAAGCTGTATGACTACGATCTCATTCTGCTGGATCTCGACTTGCCCGACATGGGCGGGCTCGACGTTCTGCGCCAGTTGCGGCTTGCGCGCATCGCGACGCCGGTGCTGATCCTCACCGGTGACGACGATACCGAAAGCAAGATCAAGGGCTTCGGGTTCGGAGCGGATGACTACCTCACCAAGCCCTTCCATCGGGAGGAGCTGGTGGCGCGCATCCACGCCATTATCCGGCGCAGCCAGGGCCATGCCCAGTCGGTGATCCGCACCGGCAAGGTCTCGGTCAACCTGGACGCGAAGACGGTGGATGTGGCGGGACAGCCCGTGCATCTGACCGGCAAGGAATACCAGATGTTCGAGCTCCTGAGCCTTCGCAAGGGGACGACCCTGACCAAGGAGATGTTCCTCAACCACCTCTACGGCGGCATGGACGAGCCCGAACTGAAGATCATCGACGTGTTCATCTGCAAGTTGCGCAAGAAGCTCTCCGAAGCCACCGGGGGCGAGAACTACATCGAGACGGTGTGGGGCCGTGGCTATGTGCTGCGCGATCCTGCCCCCGAATCGCAGCCCCCGCGGCTGGCCATGGGCGCCTGACCGGCGGGCTCTGGACGGCGCCGGGGCGCCCCCCTATCACCACCGCAAGGCGCAGCGGGACGGGGGGGAGGCCATGGCCGTCGAGATGCCGGTCGACCGGCTGACCGAAGATCAGGCACGCGCCGAACTTGCGCGGCTCGCAGACCGTATTGCGGCGGCCGATGCTGCCTATCACCTGCACGACGCGCCCGAGATCTCGGACGCCGAGTATGACGCGCTCAAGGCCCGCAATGCGGCCATCGAGGCGCGGTTTCCCGACCTCAAGCGGGACGACAGCCCCAGCGAGCGGGTGGGCGCCGCCCCGGCGGAGGGCTTCGCCAAGGTCAGCCACGCCCGGCGGATGCTGTCGCTGGCCAATGCCTTCGACGCCGAGGATGTGGCGGATTTCGTTCTCCAGATCAGGCGGTTCCTGGGGCTTTCTGCCGACGCCCCAGTCGGCTTCACAGCCGAGCCCAAGATCGACGGGCTGTCCCTGAGCCTGCGCTATGAGGGCGGTCGGCTGGTGCAGGCCGCCACGCGGGGCGACGGCGCGGTGGGCGAGAACGTCACCGCCAACGCCCGCACCCTCGCCGATATTCCCAAGGAACTGACCGGCGCCCCGGACCTCCTGGAGGTCCGCGGCGAGGTCTACATGACCCATGACGATTTCGCCGCCCTCAACACCCGTCAGCAGGCAACCGGCGGCCGCAGCTTCGCAAACCCGCGCAACGCCGCCGCGGGCTCGCTGCGCCAGCTCGACGCGGAGATCACCCGCGCCCGGCCCCTGCGCTTCTTCGCCCATGGCTGGGGCGAAGTATCCGCGCCGCTGTCGGACAGCCAGTTGGGGGCGATCCGCCGGCTGGAGGCGCTGGGATTTCCCACCCACCCGCTCACGCGCCTGTGCGACGGGCTCGACGACCTGCTCGCCGCCTGGGCCGAGATCGAGCAACGCCGCGCCACGCTCGGCTATGACATCGACGGGGTGGTCTACAAGGTCGACGACCTGGGCCTGCAGGAGCGGCTGGGGTTCCGCTCCACCACTCCCCGCTGGGCGCTGGCGCACAAGTTCCCCGCCGAACTCGCCTGGACCCGGCTGGAGGCCATCGACATCCAGGTCGGCCGCACCGGCGCGCTCAGTCCGGTGGCGCGCCTCACCCCGGTGACGGTGGGCGGGGTCGTGGTCTCCAGCGCCACGCTGCACAACGAGGACTACATCGCGGGTCGCGATTCGCGGGGCGAGGTGATTCGCGGCGGCAAGGACATCCGCGCCGGCGACTGGGTGCAGGTCTACCGCGCCGGCGACGTGATCCCCAAGGTCGCGGATGTGGATCTGACCCAGCGGCCTGCGGACGCCCGGGCCTTCGTCTTCCCCGAGGCCTGCCCCGACTGCGGATCGCCCGCCCTGCGCGAGCCGGGCGATTCGGTGCGCCGCTGCACCGGCGGGCTGATCTGCCCCGCGCAGGCGGTCGAACGGCTGAAACACTTCGTTTCCCGCGCGGCCTTCGACATCGAGGGCCTGGGCGCGAAACAGGTCGAGGCGCTGTGGCGCGACGGCTGGATCACCGAGCCGGCCGACATCTTCACCCTCCAGGACCGCTTCGGCCAGGGCCCCCGGCAGCTGAAGAACCGGGAAGGCTGGGGCGAGAAATCCGCCCAGAACCTCTTTGCCGCCATCGAGGCCCGCCGCCGCATCCCCTTGCAACGTCTGATCTTCGCCCTCGGCATCCGGCATGTGGGCGAGGCCGCCGCCGGATTGCTTGCCCGCCACTACGGCCGGTGGGATGCGTTCGAGGCGGCGGTCACCGCCGCCACCGAGGGCAGCCCGGAGTGGGACGACCTGCTGTCCATCGACGGGGTGGGGACCGTCATGGCGACCTCGCTGACGGCGGCGTTTCAGAACGACGCCGAGCGCGCGTTGATCGACCGGCTGGTGGCGCATCTGGACGTCGAGGAGGCCGCGCGCGCAGCCCGCGACAGCGTTCTGGCCGGCAAGACCATCGTGTTCACCGGCACGCTGGAAAAGATGACCCGGGCCGAGGCCAAGGCGCGGGCCGAGGCGATGGGGGCCAAGGTGTCGGGCTCGGTCTCGGCCAAGACCGACCTGGTGGTGGCGGGGCCGGGGGCGGGTTCCAAGGGCAAGAAGGCGGCCGAGCTAGGCATCGAGACGGTGGACGAGGACGGCTGGCTGACGCTCATCGGCGGCGGCTCCGGCGGCGGCTGAGATGGGCCGGCCGGAGGTCCTGTTTCCGCTCTTCGCCGAGGCCGAGACGCTGCCCGGGGTGGGCGCGCGCACGGGCAAGGCCTTTGCCAATCTGGGCCTGACCCGGCTGCGCGATGTGCTCTATCACCTGCCGACCTCGGGCATCGACCGCAGCCGTCGGGACACGATCCGCGCCGTTCAGCCGCCCGCGCATGTCACCGTGGAGGTCACGGTGGGCGGTCATTTTCCGCCGGCCACCCGGGGCCGTCCGTACCGGGTTCAGGTGCGCGATGCCGCGACCGAGTTCCAGCTGGTGTGGTTCCGCACGCCGGGGGACAAGCTGCGGGAGCTTCTGCCGGCGGGGGCGCGGCGGGTTGTGTCGGGCAAGCTCGACCTGTTCGACGGGATCGCGCAGATCGCCCACCCCGACCACATCCTGCGCCCGGAGGAGGCCGACCGGCTTCCGCCCTACGAGCCGGTCTATCCGTTGACGGCGGGCCTGACGGGGCGGCAGATCGCCCGCGCGGTGGCGGCGGCGCTGGAGCGCGCGCCGGACCTGCCCGAGTGGATCGACCCGGCCC
>SKMM01000354.1 GCA_007121055.1 Paracoccaceae bacterium
AGCGCGCGGGAGGCTTTGACATGCGCCTCGTCGCGCCAGCAGGCCTCGGCCACGGCCTGCAGCGGCCCGGGCAGGGGGGCGCCGGCGTAGTTGCGCAACTGTTTGAGGCGCTTGAGGCACTCAGGCCCGCCCGCCACGAAGCCCGAGCGCAGGCCGGGCAGGTTGGAGCGTTTCGACAGCGAGTTGAACACCACCACGCGTTCGGGGTCGCAGCCCGCCTCGGCCACCAGTTCGAGGCCGCCGGGGGGCGGGGTGGTGCGCCAGATCTCGGAATAGCACTCGTCCGAGAGGATGCGGAAATCGTGCCTTTCGGCGAGTTGCAGAAGCTCGTGCCAGTAGGGGCGGGGGGCGACCCTGCCCTGGGGGTTGGCGGGCGAGCACAGGAAGGCGAGCGCGGTGCGGTCCAGCACCTCGGGCGGCAGGCCCGCGTAGTCGGGCAGGTGGCCGGTGGCGGCGGTGGCGGGGACATAGACGGGCTCGGCCCCCGCGGCGAGCGCGCCCACGGCATAGACCTGGTAGAAGGGGTTGGGCATCAGTACGATGGGGCGCCTGGTGCCCTTGGCCTCGGGGCAGAGCGCGAGGACGGCGTTGAACAGCCCCTCGCGGGTGCCGTTGAGGGCCATGATCTGGCTGTCGGGGTCGAGGGCGATGTCATAGCGCGCCTCGGCCCAGTCGGCGATGGCGCCGCGCAGGCCAGGGGTGCCGTCATTGGGCGGGTAGTGGGCGAAGCCCGCGGTCGCCCGGGCCAGAATCTCGGGGAGGAAGTCCGGCATCGGGTGGCGCGGCTCGCCGATGGTCATGGTGATCTCGGGACCCAGTTCGGGGCCAGCTTCGGGTCCCGGCCCGGGGCCGTGGCCCGCGAGCAGGGCGCGCAGGCGCGGAAAGGCGTATTCGGGCAGCTTCGAGAAGCGCTCGGGGAAATTCATGCTCGGGCCTCGTGCGTCGGGGTCGTTGGCGCCCCGTTGGAGGCGCAGCATAGCGGGCCCGGACGGCGCGGTCCAGAAAAGCCGGCCGACATCAAGGGGGCGGCGGCGCGGCCTGTGGCTTTTGCGCCGGGTTGGGTGCGTGCGCCGGCAGGGGCTGGGCCAGATGCGGACGGGGGCGGCTGGGACGCCCGCAAGTCCAGGCACAGCCCGGGGGGCGGGGGCCGGACTCAGACCGGGGGGCGCAGGCGCAGGAAGACGTCGCCGCTGCGGGGCAACGCCTCCGTTCCCAGCAGGTCCAGGAAGCGCTGCGGGCCGATCCAGTCGTCGAGCACAAGTTCATGTGCGTTGAGCCGCGTGGCATTGGCCTCGTAGTCGCCGAACGACATGAGCCTTTGCAGGCAGGTTGTGATGGCCTCGGCCTCCGTGCTGAAGAACTCCAGGCTGAGGCATGGCAGCGGCTGCGACAGGCCGGCCAGGACCTCCGGTTCGAAGCCCTCGACATCGATCTTGCAGAAGGCGGGAACCCCATGGGTCTCGATCAGCCGGTCGAGGGTCGTGACCGTGATCTGCTGCGTTTCGAGCGCGCCGCGGGTCTTGAGCAGCGGAGCCCAGTCGGCGCGGAGACTCGCGGTGGTGGCATCGCCCTTGAAGTGGACCGTGGCGGTTCCGGGCGCGCGGCCCAGCGCGGCCTGCACGAGAGTGAGATGCGGATTTCCTGCCTGGTCGCGCCCGAGCACGGTCGTGCAGTTCGGGTTGGGCTCCACCGCGACCACATGGGCGCCAAGCTTTAGGAAGACTTCGGTCTTCTCGCCCTTGTTGGCGCCGATGTCGAAGACGAGGCTGCCGGCCGGGATGAAGCGGCTGTAGAGCGCCATGTCGGCCCGGAGGGACTGCCGCACGGATGGGTCGACGCGTCGCCACAGCCTGCGGGCAGGCTGGTAGAGGCCGAGCCGTCGGGCCATGGTCTTGAGGGATGTCGGTGCTGCCATCGGCTATCCCTTCGGCACAGCTGTGTCTTCACGTCGGCAGAGGTTAGCCCAAATGCCGGGCGCGAGGAAGGCCGCGAGGGCCGCCAAGGGGCCGCGGCCATGTCGGCGGTTGTCATCCGCCGCCTGCGGGGTAAGGGTCGGGGGATGACCTATCTTCAGATGCCCGACTGGTTCGACCCCGCCGATGCCGCCGCCGTGACCGAAGGCCGGCTCGACAATCCGTTTTCCGTGCTGGGGCCGCATTACCGCGGCGTCTCCGGCCGGCTGGTGGTCTTCGACCCCCATGCCGAGGCGATGGCGGCGGGGGAGGTGCCGCTGGCGCCCGTGCCCGGCCATGCCGGGGTGTTCGTGGGCGAGGTGGGCCCGGGGCCCTATGTGCTGCGCGCCCGCGGGGGCGGGCGGGAGTGGACGTGCGAGGACCCGTTCCGCTTCGGCCCGGTGCTGGGCGAGATCGACGAGTATCTGCTGGGCGAGGGCACCCACCGGCGGCTGTGGCAGGCGCTGGGGGCGCATGTGATGGAGCATGAGGGCGTCGCGGGCACGCATTTCGCGGTCTGGGCGCCCAATGCGCGGCGGGTCTCCGTCGTGGGCGAGTTCAACGCCTGGGACGGGCGGCGCGCGCCGATGCGGGCGCGGGGCGCCACCGGGGTGTGGGAGATCTTCCTGCCCGGGGTGGGCGAGGGCGCGGCCTACAAGTACGAGATCGTGGGGCAGGACGGGCGGGTGCAGCCGCTCAAGGCCGATCCGGTGGGGTTCGGGTCGCAGCATCCGCCCGAGACGGCGTCCATCGTGCGCGACATCGCCGGGTACGGCTGGAAGGACGCGGAGTGGATGGACGTGCGGGCGGGGCGCAATGCGCGCACCGCGCCGACCTCGATCTACGAGGTGCATCTGGGGTCCTGGCGCAGGCGCGCGGCGGAGGGCAACCGGCACCTGTCCTACAAGGAGCTGGCCGAGGAGCTGGTGGGTTATGCCGCTGACATGGGGTTTACCCATCTGGAGCTGATGCCGGTGTCGGAGCATCCCTTCGATGGCTCCTGGGGGTATCAGCCGGTGGGGCTGTTCGCCCCCACCATCCGCCACGGCCCCCCGCACGAGTTCCGCGACCTGGTGGATGCCGCCCATCGCGCAGGCCTCGGGGTGATCCTCGACTGGGTGCCGGGGCATTTCCCGGTGGACGCCCATGGGCTGGGGCGGTTCGATGGCACCGCGCTTTATGAACATGCCGATCCGCGGGAGGGGTATCATCCCGACTGGAACACGTTGATCTACAATTACGGCCGGCGCGAGGTGGCGAATTTCCTGATCTCCAACGCCTTGTACTGGCTGGAGGAATACCATGTCGACGGGCTGCGGGTGGATGCGGTGGCCTCGATGCTCTACCGCGATTATTCGCGCAAGGAGGGCGAGTGGGTGCCCAACATCCATGGCGGGCGCGAGAACCTGGAGGCGATCGACCTGCTGCGCCGCACCAACAGTGTGGTCTATGGCGAGGTGCCGGGCATCCTGACCGCGGCGGAGGAGAGCACGTCGTTTCCGGCGGTCTCGCAGCCGGTGCATGACGGGGGCCTCGGGTTCGGCTTCAAGTGGAACATGGGCTGGATGAACGACACGCTGCGGTACATGGCCGAAGCGCCGATCCACCGCCGCTGGCACCATGACAAGCTGACCTTCGGGCTGGTCTATGCGTTCTCGGAGAACTTCATCCTTCCGATCAGCCATGATGAGGTGGTGCACGGCAAGGGCTCGATGCTGGGCAAGATGCCCGGCGACGAGTGGGAGAAGTTCGCCGGCCTGCGCGCCTATTACGGGTTCATGTGGGGGCATCCGGGCAAGAAGCTGCTGTTCATGGGGCAGGAGTTCGGGCAGGCCTCGGAGTGGAACCACGGCGCGCAGCTCGACTGGGACGCGGCGGGGCGGCCGCTGAACGCGGGGCTGGCGCGGCTGGTGCGGGATCTCAACACGCTCTATCGGGCGGAGCCGGCGCTGCACGTGCGCGACGCCGACGCCGGGGGCTTTGCCTGGCTGGAGGTGGAGGCGGCGGCGGAATCCGTCATCGCCTGGGCGCGCTTCGGGGGGGAGGGCGACCCGCCGGTGGCGGTCGCGGTGAACTTCACCCCGGTGGAGCGGCGCTGGGAGCTGGGTCTGCCCCGCGCGGGTCACTGGCGCGAGGCGCTCAACAGCGATGCCGCGATCTATGGCGGGGGCAACCGCGGCAACATGGGCGGCGTGACGGCGGTGGCCGAGGCGCACAGGGGCCAGCCGGCGCGCGCCACGGTGACGCTGCCGCCGCTGTCGGCGGTGTTCCTCGTGCATGAAGGGGACGGCTGATGCCGCGCCGCCGGCCCGAGCGGCTGTCGCGCCGGGCGATGGCCTTTGTCCTCGCGGGGGGGCGCGGCTCGCGGCTGCACGAGTTGACGGACAACCGCGCGAAACCCGCGGTCTATTTCGGGGGCAAGTCGCGGATCGTGGATTTTGCGCTGTCGAACGCGCTGAACTCGGGCATCCGCAAGATGGCGATCGCCACGCAGTACAAGGCGCATTCGCTGATCCGGCATTGCCAGCGCGGCTGGAGCTTTTTCCGCGCCGAGCGCAACGAGTATCTGGACGTGCTGCCCGCGTCGCAGCGGGTGGACGAGGTGCATTGGTACCAGGGCACGGCGGATGCGGTGTTTCAGAACACCGACATCATCGACAGCTACGAGGTGGACTACGTCATCGTCCTGGCGGGCGACCATGTCTACAAGATGGACTACGAGGTGATGCTGCGCGCCCATGTCGAAAGCGGCGCGGATGTCACCGTGGGCTGCCTGACGGTGCCGCGGGCGGATGCCTCGGGGTTCGGGGTGATGGCAGTGGACGGGTCGGGGCGGATCACCGAGTTCCTTGAAAAACCGGCCGATCCGCCGGGGCTGCCGGAGGATCCGGACCGGTCTCTGGCGTCGATGGGGATCTATGTGTTCGACTGGGCCATGCTGCGCGACCTGCTGCGGGCGGATGCGGAGGATGCGGGGTCGCAGCGGGATTTCGGGCGCGATCTGATCCCGGCGCTGGTGCGGCAGGGCCGGGCCATGGCCCACCGGTTCGAGGAGAGCTGCGTGCGGCATCGGGCCGATGCACCGGCCTACTGGCGCGACGTCGGCACGCTGGACGCGTTCTGGCAGGCCAATATCGACCTGACGGATTTCGACCCGGATCTGGACCTGTGGGACACCGACTGGCCGGTCTGGACCTATGCCGAGGCGGTGCCGCCGGCGAAGTTCATCCATGACGAGGAGAGCCGGCGGGGGGTGGCGATCTCCTCGCTGGTGTGCGGGGGCTGCATCATCTCGGGGACCGAGGTGCGGCGGTCGCTGCTGTTCACCGGGGTGCACACGAATTCCTATGCGGCGCTGGAGGGGGCGGTGGTGCTGCCCCATGCGGTGATCGGGCGGCATGCGCGGCTGAGCCGGGTGGTGGTGGACCGCGGGGTGGTCGTGCCGCCCGGGCTGGTGGTGGGCGAGGATCCGGAGGAGGACGCACGCTGGTTCCGGGTGACCCCGGGGGGCGTGACGCTGATCACCCAGCCGATGTTGGACCGGCGGGAGGCTGCGCTGTGAGGCGTGGCACTGGTCCGGAGCGGGGCGGGGCTGGCGGTCGTCCC
>SKMM01000346.1 GCA_007121055.1 Paracoccaceae bacterium
CGCACGGCGGCATGGCCCGGGTCGCGGTGGCGCCGCGCAACCAGCGCCTTGATGCCGGGGATCAGGCCCGGCCCGGCGAGTTCACCGCGGAAGGCCGCGACCTCGGCCCGCAGCGCCCTGTCCCCGGGGCTCTGCCACAGCCGCTGCGCCAGCGGCGCCGACAGGTTCACCGTGGCCGAGATGCAGCCCGCAAAGCCCTGCGCGGCGGCCTCGGCCAGAGCGGTCTCGTCGCTGGGAAAGACCTTGAAACCCTCCCGTCCGGTCAGCCCTGCGGCATAGCCCAGATCGCCCGAACTGTCCTTGATCCCCCGGATGCGGTCGGGAAAAGCGCGGATCAGCCGGTCCACCAGCGCGGGTGCGAAGGTCAGCCCGGTCATCTGCGGGAAGTTGTAGAGGTAGAGCGCGATCGGCCGCTCCGCCGTCGCCGCCACGAGGCCGTCGAAGTAGTCGAACAGCCCCGCCTCGGACACGCCCTTGTAGTAGAAGGGCGGCAGCACCAGCGCCGCGCCATAGCCCAGGGCCGCGGCATGCCGCGTCAGCGCCGCGGTGGTCTCCAGATCCGGGCATCCCGTGCCGACCATCAGCCGCTCAGGCTCCAGCGCCTCGGCCGCCGCCGTCATCAGCGCCATCCGCGCCTCGGCCGGGATCGAGGTCGCCTCACCGGTCGTGCCCAGCACGTTCAGCCCGTCGCAGCCATGGTCCAGCAGCCAGCGCGCATGGGTGAGAAACCGCGCGTGGTCGGGGCCTGCGCCGTTGAAGGGGGTGGTGATGGCGGCGATGACGCCGCCCAGCGCGTGGTCGGTCATGGGGGCTCTTCCTCTGGGCTCCATAGCCGGGGGCGTCGCCGGCGCTGGCGCCGGAAATTCCCCCGTGGCGTCCGTCGGCTATCACGGTGCAACCGGGGCGGCAACTTGGGGATGTGCGCCTCGGGCGCGGCCCTGAAGCTGGCGCCGCCCACTGCCGCGGCGGCATCCTGATCGTCCTGGCCGCCGTCCTCGGTCGGTCCCGGTCCAGGCCGTATCCCCCCTCGGCCGTCTCCGGGGCAAGGTAGCGTTCCGCGATGCACTGCACGAGGTCGAGCCCCCGACGTCGCACAGCAGATGGCACGCGGCGCTGGCATGCGGGCGCATCTTCGGCTACTCTGTCCGCAGACCCGGCAAACGGGCGCATCGAGCAGGTCTGAGGCGGGACAGCCCATGACGGAAATGGCCCATGGCGCGGCGCCCATGCGGGCGGGCGAGCCAATTCTGCCGCGGTGGTGGCGCACCGTGGACCGCTGGACGCTGTCCTGCGTGCTGATGCTGTTTGCGGTGGGGCTGCTTCTGTGCTTCGCCGCCTCGCCGCCGCTCGCCGCGCGCAACGGCCTGCCGCCCTTCTTCTATGTCGAGCGTCAGGCGGTGTTCGGGGCCATGGGCCTGATCGCGATGCTGATCACCTCGATGATGGCGCCGGCAACGATCCGGCGCCTCGGGGTGCTGGCCTTCGTCGCGGGCCTCCTCAGCCTCGCGGTGTTGCCCGCCATCGGTACCGACTTCGGCAAGGGCGCGGTGCGCTGGGTCTCGCTGGGCTTTGCCAGCGTGCAGCCGTCGGAGTTCGTCAAGCCGGTGTTCGTGATCTTCGCGGCCTGGCTGCTGGCCGCGGCGCGCACGCCGGGTGGGCCGCCGGGCACGCTGATCTCGCTCGTGTTCACGATGGCGGTGGTGGGGCTCCTGGCGATCCAGCCCGATTTCGGGCAGGCTGCGCTCATCCTCTTCACCTGGATGGTGATGTATTTCGTGGCGGGCTCGCCGGTTGTGCTGATGCTCAGCCTCGGCGGCGCGGCGCTGGCGGCTGGGGCGGTGGCCTACAACTCCTCGGCGCATTTCGCCCGCCGCATCGACGGCTTCCTCGCGCCCGAGCTCGACCCCCGCACCCAGCTCTACTTCGCCGCGAACGCCATCAAGGAGGGCGGCTTCTGGGGCGTCGGCGTGGGCGAGGGGCAGGTGAAGCGCTCGCTGCCCGACGCGCACACCGACTTCATCATCGCCGTTGCGGCCGAGGAATACGGGCTGGTCCTGGTGCTCTTCATCCTCGCGCTGTTCGCCACCATCACCATCCGCGCGCTGGGCCGGCTGATGCGCGAGCGTGACGCCTTCATCCGGCTTGCGGGCACCGGCCTTGTGTGCATGTTCGCGGTGCAGGCGCTGATCAATATCGGGGTGTCGGTGCGGCTGTTGCCGGCCAAGGGCATGACGCTGCCCTTCGTGTCCTACGGCGGCTCGTCGCTGCTGGCGACCGGGGTGGCGATGGGGATGCTGCTTGCGTTCACCCGCACGCGGCCGCAGGGCGGGATCGGCGACATCCTGCTGCGGCGGAGCTGAAACATGTCGCCGCGCCGCGCGACGCTCGCCGCAGGCGGCACCGGGGGGCACATGTTCCCCGCCCAGGCGCTGGCCGAGGCGCTGCTCGCGCGCGGCTGGGAGGTCACGCTGTCGACCGACGCCCGCGGCGCGCGCTATGCGGGGGGCTTTCCGCCTGCGGTGCGGATCGAACAGGTCAGCGCCGCCACCTTCGCCCGCGGCGGCATTTTGGCCCGCGCGCTCGTCCCCCTGCGGCTGGCCGCCGGGGTGTCTGCGGCGGTGGCCGGCATGATCCGGGCCCGGCCTTCGGTTGTGGTGGGCTTCGGCGGCTACCCCTCGATCCCCGCGCTGCTGGCCGCGTGGATCCTGCGCGTGCCGCGGATGATCCACGAACAGAACGGTGTCCCCGGCACCGTGAATCGCCTGCTGGCCCGCCGCGTGCAGGCCGTGGCCTGCGGCACCTGGCCCACCGCCCTGCCTGGCGGCGTCGCGGCCGAGCACACCGGCAACCCAGTCCGCGCCGCCATCCTTGCCCGGGCCGCCGCCGCCTACAGCCCGCCCGGCGACGGCCCCCTGACCCTCCTCGTCATCGGCGGCAGCCAGGGCGCCCGCATCCTTTCCGATGTCGTCCCCGAGGCCCTCGCGCGCCTGCCCGAGCCCCTGCGCGCCCGTCTCCGCGTGGCCCAGCAGGCCCGCCCTGAGGACCTCGACCGGGTCCGCACCGCCCTGTCCGGCCTCGACGTCGAACTCGCCCCGTTCTTCGACGACATTCCCGAACGCCTCGCCGGCGCGCAACTGGTCATCAGCCGCGCCGGTGCCTCCTCCATCGCCGACATCACCGTGATCGGCCGGCCCGCTGTCCTGATCCCCTACGCCGTCGCGGCGGGCGACCACCAGACCGCCAATGCCCGCGCGCTGGCCGCCACAGGCGCCGCCGAAATCCTGCCCGAGGCCGATCTGACCCCCGAATCGCTGGCACAGCGCCTCGAAAACCTGTTAACGGCCCCCGACCCGGCCCGCGCCATGGCCGCCGCCGCCCTCGCCGCCGGTCGGCCCGACGCCACCGACCGCCTGATCGCCCTGATCGACCGCCTTACCCCCAACCCGGAGGCCCGCCCATGAGCCCCGCCACCAAGATGCCGCGCGACATCGGCCCCATCCATTTCATCGGCATCGGCGGCATCGGCATGTCGGGCATCGCCGAGGTGCTCTTGAACCTCGGCTACAGCGTCCAGGGTTCGGACCTGCGCGAGACCCCGATCACCCGCCGCCTGGCCAACCTCGGCGCACAGATCCTCATCGGCCAACGCGCCGCCAACCTCGGCGCGGCCGAGGTCGTCGTCGTCTCCTCCGCCATCCGCCCCGACAACCCGGAGCTTGCCGCCGCCCGCGCCCGCGGCCTGCCCATCGTCCGCCGGGCCGAGATGCTGGCCGAACTGATGCGCCTGAAGTTCAACGTCGCCATCGGCGGCACCCACGGCAAGACCACCACCACGACCCTCGTGGCCACGCTCCTCGATGCAGGCGGGCTCGACCCTACCGTGATCAACGGCGGCGTGATCCACGCCTACGGCTCCAACGCCCGCGCCGGCACCGGCGAATGGATGGTGGTCGAGGCCGACGAGAGCGACGGCTCCTTCAACCGCCTGCCGGCCACCATCGCCATCGTCACCAACATCGACCCCGAGCACATGGAGCATTGGGGCTCCTTCGACGCCCTGCGCGAGGGCTTCTACAACTTCGCCTCGGGCATCCCCTTCTACGGCCTCGCGGTGCTGTGCACCGACCACCCCGAGGTGCAGATGCTGGCGGGCCGCCTCACCGACCGCCGCGTGGTCACCTTCGGCTTCAACGCCCAGGCGGACGTGCGCGCCACCAACCTGCGCTATGACGCGGGCGCGGCCTGCTTCGACATCGTGCTGCGGGCGGAAGGACGGCGGATCGAGAACTGCCGCCTGCCCATGCCGGGCGATCACAACGTCTCCAACGCGCTCGCCGCCGTCGCCGTCGCCCGGCACCTCGGCATGACCGGCCCGGAGATCCGCGAGGCGCTCGCGGGCTTCAAGGGCGTCAACCGCCGCTTCACCCGGGTGGGCGAGGTCGGCGGCGTCACCATCATCGACGATTACGGCCACCACCCGGTGGAGATCGCCGCGGTGCTGCGCGCCGCCCGCCAGGCGCTGGGCGGGGCGGGCCGGCTGATCGCCGTGCACCAGCCCCACCGCTACAGCCGCCTCTCCGGCCTGTTCGACGAGTTCTGCACCTGCTTCAACGAGGCCGACATCGTCGGCATCGCCCCCGTCTATGCCGCCGGCGAAGACCCCATCGAGGGCGCGAGTCAGGACGCCCTCGTCGCTGGCCTGCGCCGCCACGGCCACCGCAGCGTCCACGCCATCGACGGCGAGGACGACCTCACCGCCCTGATCCGCGCCGAGGCGCAGCCCGGCGACATGGTGGTCTGCCTCGGCGCCGGCACGATCTCCACCTGGGCGACCGCGCTGCCCGGGCGTCTCGCACAGGCCGAGCGCTCCGAGCGGGGCGCCGGATGACCCCACTCCTGCTCGCGGGCCTCTGGGCGATCGCCGCCACCGCGATCGCCCTGATGCCCCGCCGCGCCCACCGCCCCGGCGCCGTCGCGCTGATCGTCACCGGCATCCCCCTGCTGGGCTGGCTCACCTGGACCCACGGCCCCCTCGCGGGCCTCCTCGGGCTCGCCGCCGGCGCCTCCGTCCTCCGCTGGCCCCTCTTCCACATGGGCCGCTGGCTCCGCCGCAAGGTCAGCGGCCGCGGCTGATCCCGCCTTGCCCGGCCGCGTGTTTCCGGCAAGGGTGATCCGATGACCGGCGCCCCGCAGATCACCGACCGCGACAGCCTCAGGGCTTGGCTCGACGCCCTGCCGCGCGCCACGCCCGAGCAGGCGGCCGAGGCCCAACGCATCGCCTTGGCCATCGCCCACCGCGCCGCCATGCGTGTCCTGCCGCTCGCGGTGCCGTACTTCCTCACCGAGAGCGCGCGCGGACGTGCGTTGACACCGCTGCACGTTTTTCGTCCGCTTCTGATTGCGGGGGTTGCGGGCACGTGTCCAACCCCCGCAATCAGGGATGCCGCCGCCGCCGCCGCCGCCGCCGCCCGTGCTGCCGCCGCCGCCTACGCCGACGACGCCTACGCCGACGCCACCGCCGCCGCCG
>SKMM01000342.1 GCA_007121055.1 Paracoccaceae bacterium
TCACGCTCCGCACCCGCAAGGGCGAGGTCAGTTTCGACACCGACGAACACCCCAAGCCCACCACGGCCGAGGGCCTCGCCGCCCTGCGCCCGGCGTTCCGCAAGGACGGCAGCGTCACCGCCGGCAACGCCAGCGGTCTCAACGATGGCGCCGCCGCGCTGGTGCTGGCGCGCGCCGAGGCCGCCGAGGCCGCCGGCCTTCGGCCGCAAGCCCGCGTGCTGGGCTATGCCCATGCCGGCGTGGACCCAAAGGTGATGGGCCTCGGCCCGATTCCCGCCGTGCAGGCCCTCTGCGCCCGAACCGGGCTGACGGTGGAGGATTTCGACGTCATCGAATCGAATGAGGCGTTCGCCGCCCAGGCCCTTGCGGTGAACCGCGGACTGGGCCTGGATGCCGCGCGCGTGAACCCCAACGGCGGGGCCATCGCCATGGGCCACCCCATCGGCGCCACCGGCGCGATCCTTGCGGTCAAGGCACTGGCGGAACTCTCCCGCACCGGAGGCCGGCGGGCGCTGGTGACCATGTGCATCGGCGGCGGCCAGGGCATCGCACTCGCCATCGAGCGGCTTTGACCCCCCGCGGCCAACCGAAACCGGCGCCCCTCGATCTGCAGAGGATCGGCGGGCTTCACAAAGGGCCGGGCCAGCATGGAGGTCCGGGCATAGCATCTGCCGATCCTCGGCGTTCGTCGCTACGCGCCATGACAACCCGGGCGTTGTCCCCGTGTCTGCCCTAAGGTGGGACGCCGCCACAGGCGCGACCGCGCGGCTTGCCCCGCGCCGGGGCCGAGGGGGCTCGATGCCCCCGAGGCGCCGGGCCTGCGATGCAGCCAGGGCCATGTGCGGGGCGGGTTGCCCGGAGCCTCGGCTCGGGGTATCGCGCGGTCAAGACACGGTCAGGGCGCGGGCGAGGAGGCTGGGCGATGCGGGCACGGGTGACGGTGATGCTCAGGGACGGTGTGCTCGACCCGCAGGGCGAGGCGGTGCGCCATGCGCTGGGCAGCCTCGGCTTCACCGCGGTCGAGGGCGTGCGGCAGGGCAAGGTGATCGAGCTCGACCTCGCCGCCGCGGACGCCACCGCCGCCGAGGCCGAGGTGCGGGCCATGTGCGAGAAGCTCCTCGCCAACACCGTGATCGAACGCTACGCCGTCGAGATCCTCTGAGCGCGGAACCACCATGAAAGCCGCCGTCATCACCTTCCCCGGCTCCAACTGCGACCGCGACCTGGCCGTGGCCTTCGCCGCGGCGGGCTTCGACGTCGCCCGCGTCTGGCACAAGGACAGCGCGCTGCCCGCGGGCCTCGACGTGGTGGGCCTGCCGGGCGGGTTCTCCTTCGGCGACCACCTGCGCTGCGGGGCGATCGCGGCGCGGGCACCGATCATGGGGGCCGTGGCCGGCTTCGCCCGCGCGGGCGGGCATGTGCTGGGGATCTGCAACGGGTTCCAGGTGCTGTGCGAGGCGGGCCTGCTGCCCGGCGCGCTGATGCGCAACGCGGGCCTGCGCTTCGTCTGCCGGCCCGAGCGGCTGCGGGTCGCCACCGCCGACAGCCCCTTTCTGGCGGGCTGGGACCGGGGCGCCGAGATCACCCTGCCCATCGCGCATCATGACGGCAACTACCGCGCCGACGACGCGCTGCTGGACCGGCTCCGGGGCGAGGACCGCATCGCCTTCACCTATGCCGCCAACCCCAACGGCTCGGCCGGAGACATCGCGGGCGTGCTGTCGGACAACCGCCGCGTGCTGGGCCTGATGCCCCATCCCGAGCGCGCCGCGGACCCGCGGCTGGGCCCGGCCGACGGCGCGATGCTGTTCCGGGCGCTGGCCTCGGTGCTCACCCCCGCCTGAGGCCGCCGGGCCGCGCAGACGGACGCCAGGCCCAGTGTCACGGCAGGTGCTTGAGCGAAAGCCCGCGGGCGCCTATCTTGGCGCGATGGATGACAGCGCGCCCCTGACCCGGCCGGATCGCACCGTCGGACGCATCCTGCGTGCGCTGTCGGGCCGGTGGCTGGTGATCATGGTGCTGGTGCTGGCGGTGGTGGCAGTGTCGGTGGCCAACAGCTTGCTGACCGAGCGCTTCACGGAATCCCTGCGCAACCGGGCCGAGCTGCGGCTCGCGCTCTTCTCTGGCAACATCCAGGCCGAGTTGCAGCGCACGGCGGTGGTCCCCCTCCTGCTGGCGCGCGACCCCGAACTGGTGGGCGCGCTGCAGGCCGGCGAGTATACCCAGACTTCGGCCCGGCTGATGGCGCTGCAGTCCGACATCGGCGCGGCCTCGCTGCAGCTTCTCGACACTTCGGCGCGGGTGGTGGCGGCCACCGACCGCAACCAGATCGGCACCAGCCACCGCGAGAGCCCCTTCTTCGTTTCGGCGCGCCGGGTCAACGACACGGTCTTCACCGTGGCCGAAAAGCCCAGCGGCGGGTTCGAATTCAGCCACAGCCGCGCCATCCGCGACGGCGGGCGCCTGCTGGGCGTCGTCGTCGTGGCCGTGGACCTCGGCCAGTTCGAGCGCGGCTGGTCGCCGTTTGCCGACACCGTGGCCGTGACCGACAGCGAGGGCCGCATCGTCCTGTCCACCGACCCGCGCTGGCGCGGCCGGACCCTGGACGAGGCGGTGGAGCTGTCGCAGGTGGGCGGCACCTGGGCGCGGGTGATCCGCACCGCCACCGAACGGCTCGGCATGGCACCCGATGCCTGGCTGCGCGGGGAACCCGTGCTGCGCTCAGAGGCGCGGATGCCGTTCCGGGGCTGGCGGCTGGTGTCCTTCACCCCCGCCGACACCGCGCGCGAGCGCGTCAACGGCTTCCTTGCGCTGGTGATCATGGCCTTCGCCATCCTGCTGGCCGGCGCCTTCTACCTCACCAGCCGGCGGGCGCGGTTCCAGACCGCGCTGCTGTCGCGCGAATCGGCCGAGCTGAGGGCCCTCAACGTCCGCCTGCAGCGCGAGATCGCCGAGCGCGAGAAGGCGCAGAAGGACCTCGCCGTGGCCGAGCAGACGCTGGCGCAGTCCTCGAAACTCGCCGTGATGGGCGAGATGTCGGCCGCCGTCAGCCACGAGTTGAACCAGCCACTGGCGGCGATGAAGACCTATCTGGCCGGCGCCCGCCTGCTGCTGCAGCGCCGCCGCCCCGAGGAGGCGCTGAGCGCCTTCGAGCGCATCGACGACCTGATCGCGCGCATGGGGGCGATCACGCGACAGCTCAAGGGCTTCGCCCGCAAGGGGGGCGATGCCTTCGCGGCGGTGGACATGCGCGCCTGCGTCTCCGGCGCGCTGGAGATGATGGAGCCGCAGCTGCGCACCCGCCGGGTGCGTCTGGTGCGCTCGGTCCCGCGCGAGCCGGTGATGGTGCGGGGCGACCGCATCCGCATCGAACAGGTGATCGTGAACCTGTTGCGCAACGCGCTCGACGCCACGCGCGGGACGGCCGAGCCGCAGATCGAGATCCTGCTGAGCCGGGGCGAGACCGCCACGCTGACGGTGCGCGACAACGGCCACGGCATCGCGCAGCTCGACAGCCTGTTCGAGCCCTTCTTCACCACCAAGGGCCCGGGCGACGGGGTGGGGCTGGGGCTTGCGATCTCTTCGGGGATCGTGGCGGACCATGGCGGGCGACTGACCGCGCGGAACGTTCCGGCGGGGGGCGCCGTTTTCGAGATGCAGCTGCCGCTGGAGGGCGCCGAGGAGACCGGGCCCGCGGCCACGGCGGCGGAATGACAGGACAGGGGAGAGTGCGGTGGCACGCGCATTGAAGGTGGCGATCGTCGACGACGAACAGGACATGCGCGCCTCGATCGGGCAGTGGCTGGCCCTGTCGGGCTTCGAGACGGTGGCCTATGGCAGCGCCGAGGAGGCGTTGCGCGACATCCGCCCCGACTGGCCGGGCGTGGTGGTCAGCGATGTGCGGATGCCCGGCCTCGACGGGGTGGCCTTCCTCAAGCGCCTGATGTCGATGGATTCGGGCCTGCCGGTGATCCTGATCACCGGCCATGGCGACGTGCCCATGGCGGTGGAGGCGATGCGGCTGGGCGCCTTCGACTTCCTCGAAAAGCCCTTCGATCCGGACCGGATGACGGATCTGGTCAAGCGCGCGGGGCAGGCTCGGCGGCTGACGCTGGAGAACCGGGCGCTGCGCACCGAACTGGCCGACGCCCCGGTGCTGATGAAGCGGCTGGTGGGTGCGAGCCCGATGATGGAGCGGCTGCGCGAGGACATCCTCGATCTGGGCCAGGCGGATGCCCATGTGCTGATCGACGGCGAGACCGGGACCGGCAAGACGCTGGTCGCCCATGCCCTGCACGCCGTGGGGCCGCGCGGCGGCCGGCGTTTCGTCACGCTCTCCTGCGCGGCCTTCGACGAGGCCACGCTACAGGCCCGTCTGTTCGGCCCCGCCGAGGAGGGCGAGCCCGGCCCGCTGGTGGAGGAGGCCCGCGGGGGCACGCTCCTGCTGGAGGACATTGAGGCGCTACCCCCTGCCCTGCAGGCGCGGCTCGTGACCTTCCTCAACGACCAGGGCACCCCGCCCGAGACGCGGATCATCGCCATCTGCAACGCCCACCAGCCGCACCGCACGCTGGAGGACGCGCTGCGCCCCGACCTCTACTACCGGCTCGCGGCGCTGAAGATCACCCTGCCCCCCCTGCGCACCCGCGGAGAGGACATCCTCGCCCTGTTCACCTCCTGCGTCGAGCAGTTCGCCGAGGAATACGGCTGCGAACCGCCCCAGGTCACCGCGCAGGAGGCGGCGCAGTTGTTGCAGGCGCCCTGGCCGGGCAATGTCCGCCAGCTCATCAACATCGCGGAACGCGCGGTGCTGCAGAACCGCCGCGGCTCGGGCTCCATCGCGTCGCTTCTGATGGCCGACAGCGAGGCCGCCGACACCGGCATGACCACCGAGGGCAAGCCCCTGAAGGAGCATGTCGAGGCCTTCGAGAAGATGCTGATCGACAACACCATGCGCCGCCACAAGGGCTCCATCGTGGCGGTGATGGAGGAGCTGTGCCTGCCCCGCCGGACGCTTAACGAGAAGATGGCCAAATACGGCCTTGCCCGCGCCGACTACGTCTGATCGGGGTCGCGGGGCCTTGCCGGATGGCCCTTAGGGCCGGGGCGCTCACGTCGGCAGGACCCGGCCCATGCACTCAGGCGTTGCGTCAGGGGCTCTCCCATCTGGCTGCTCCATTGCTGGCGTCGGCCCACGGCCGTCTGCGGGGTCCAGTGTGCCGGGCCGCAGGTCCCGGGTTGAGGGGCGCGATGGGCGCCAGTGGCCCTGCGGCCCGCTGCCCGGCCATGACGGCATGCCCGCTCATTCCCGGGACCCATCCGATGACGGTCTGCTACGATTGGCCGGGCACGATGCCGCCGGCTGCATCCGGCCCCGCCCCGGCAACCTAAGTTCAACAGCTAGAAGCGCAAGTAATTGATATTGTTTAGGCTGAGAGCCCAGTTTTGCCACAACGAGGCCGTTTCAGAAGGGTGTTTTCAGGCTCAGGGCTTCGAAGA
>SKMM01000103.1 GCA_007121055.1 Paracoccaceae bacterium
GCCGACATCGGCTTCGACGTGGATGTGGGCCCGCTGTTCCAGACCCCCGAGGAGGCCGCGCAGGACGCCGTGGACAATGACGTGCATGTGGTAGGCATCTCCAGCCAGGCTGCCGGCCACCGGACGCTGGCGCCGAAGCTGGTGAAGGCGCTGCAGGACCAGGGCGCCGGCGACATCCTGGTGATCTGCGGCGGGGTGATTCCCCAGCAGGACTACGACTTTTTGCGCAAGGCCGGGGTCAAGGCGATCTTCGGCCCGGGCACCAACATCCCCGACGCCGCCCGCGACATCCTGCGCCTGATCTCCAAGGCCCGCGCCGAGGCCTGACGCCGAGGACAGCCGCGGCCGGCCCACCCGGGCCGGCCGGGGGTCCTCCCTCACCGCTCCCGCCCACGCCGGTCGCCAGAGGAGGGCTGCGCGCCCTGTCCCGCCGGCGCCCCCGCCGTTCTTCCCACGCATGAACCACCCGGGGCCACGGCCCGCCCTGCTTCAAGGAAAGACCACCGCCATGAGCGCCCTCGACCATCTCGTGATCGCCGCCCCGGACCTGGATACCGGCGCGGACTGGGTCCTGCGCCAGACCGGCCTCGGCCTTGCGCCGGGGGGTGAGCATCCGCTGATGGGCACGCACAACCGGCTGCTGTCGCTGGGCGACGCGGCCTATCTGGAGGTCATTGCCATCAACCCGGCCGCCCCCGCGCCCGGGCATCCCCGCTGGTTCGACCTTGACCGGTTCGATGGACAGACCGCGCTGCGCACCTGGGTGGTGCGGTGCGACGACCTCGACGCGGCGCTGGCCCGGGCGCCGGAGGGCAGCGGCACGCCACGCGACTTTGCCCGCGGTGATCTGCGCTGGCGCATGGCGGTGCCCGAAGACGGCCGGCTGCCCTTCGACAATCTGTTCCCCGCGCTCATCGAATGGCAGTCCAATGCGCATCCCGCCCCCCGCCTGCCCGACGCGGGCGCCCACCTTCGCAGCCTGACGCTGCGCCACCCGCAGGCGGATGCGCTGCGCGGGGCGCTGGCGGCGATCCTGGAGGACCCGCGCGTCACGGTGGAGGCGGCGGCGGTGCCCGGCCTGTCGGCGGTTCTCGACACGCCGGCGGGGCCGAGGGAGGTCTGAGACGGCTCAGGGCGAGGAGTCGCGTCGCAGCCGGTAGAGCCCCTCGGGCAGGTTCAGCGCGGCGCCGAGGTCGCGCAGCTGCGCCAGCGACAGGGTGATGCGCACCAGCCGGTCCTCGCGCGGGTCGTACTGCTCGACCGTCACGCAATCCTCGAAGGCGTTGACGGTCACGTCCTCCTGCAACGCGGCCGACCCCTCGTCCATCAGGGTGATCACCGTCGCGTCGAAATCATGCTCGATGGTAAACATGGGCCCAGCCTAGCGCGTCCGCGCCGCGGCGGCAAAGCCCCCCGCGCAGGATCAGCGCAGGCCGGACGCGCAGCTGCGCCGCCGCCGCCGGTCCAGCCAGTGCAGCGCGGGCGCCAGAACCACCTCGTAGACCCGCTCGGCAACCCAGGCGACTCCCGGCAAGCCCACGATCCGCGCAAGCCAGCCCATGCCCGGCAGCCGCTCCCACAGCGCCACGAAGGCCGGCAGCCCAGCCAGCACCCGGTCGCCCATCCGCACATGCAGCCGCCGCCGCGCCGCTTCGGCCTCCAGGCCCCAGCCCGCCAGATCGGCGCCGTTCAGGTCCTCGAACACAAGCGGCGCGCCGGTCCTCTCGGCGCGCCGCCGATAGGCCGCGATCTCGCGCGAGCAGATCGGGCAGTCGCCGTTGTACAGCACGGTCACAGGGGTCTGGCTCGGTTCCATGCTGGCGCACCTAGCGCCCGCCCGCGCCACCGCCACCCGTCTGCGCACAGAGCCGTGAGCCCGGGTGCACAGCCCCCGGTTTCTGCTATTGTCCGGCGCCTGACCCAGCCGGAGCCAGCCACCCCCATGCGTCGCCTCGCCCTTCTCCTGCCGCTGCTGCTTGCGGCCTGTGTCGTCGCGCAGCCCATCCCCAGCGGCCCGCCCCCGCAGGCCCAGGCCACGGCCCCCCAGCTCGACGCGCGCACCGCGGTGGCGAATTTCGAGCGCGTGGTGGACCGGATGGAGCCCGTGGCCTCGGCCGAGTGCCGGGCGCAGCGGCGGCGCAACTGCGACTTCCTGGTCGTGGTGGACACCCGCCCGGGCCTGCCGCCCAACGCCTTCCAGACGCTGGATGACAACGGCCGGCCGGTGATCGGCTTCACGATGTCGCTGCTGGCGGAGGCGCGCAACATCGACGAACTGGCCTTCATCTTCGGCCACGAGGCCGGCCACCACATCGCCGGCCACATCCCCCGCATGGCCGACGAGGCGCGGACCGGGGCCCTCATCGCGGGCGCGCTGGCCTCGCTGACGGGCGCCGACGACCGCACGATCGAACGCGTGGCCGGTATCGGCGGGCAGATCGCCGCGCGCCGCTTCGCCCCGACCTTCGAGCTGGAGGCCGACGAGATCGGCACCGTGCTCGCCTGGCGCGCGGGCTTCGACCCGGAACGCGGGGCGCAGTTCTTCAGCCGCATTCCGGACCCCGGAAACGCCTTCCTCGCCACCCATCCGCCCAACGCCCAGCGCATCGAGGTGGTGCGCCGGACCCTCGCGCAGATCCGCGCCGGCGGCCGGGCGTGATCAACGGGCGTCACAAGGCCGTAGGGGTACAGGCCGCCCGGCTTGCCCACAGGTCCACGCGCGGTATCTGCCGCAGAATGCATGACAGGAGGAGAGGCATGGCCAACACTGCCCACCGGTCCCGGATGACACCCTGGCGCGCGGCGCTCGCCGGCGCGGCGCTGCTGCTGGCCGCCCCGGCCACCGCCGAGGAGGACATCACCAGCTTCACCCTCGACAACGGCCTGAAAGTGGTCGTGATCGAGGACAGCCGCGCCCCGGCGGTCACCCACATGGTCTGGTACCGGGTCGGCGCCGCGGACGAGCCCGCCGGCCGCTCGGGCATCGCGCATTTCCTCGAACACCTGATGTTCAAGGGCACCGACACCGCGGAGCCGGGCGAATTCTCGGCCCTGGTCGAGAGCCTCGGGGGCCGCGACAATGCCTTCACCAGCTGGGACTACACCGCGTACTTCCAGCGCACCGCGGCGCAGTACCTGCCCCTCCTGATGAAGATGGAGGCGGACCGGATGGAGAACCTCGCCTTCACCGAGGCCGAGTGGTTGCCCGAACGCGACGTGATCCTGGAGGAGCGCGGGCAGGTCGTCGAAAGCCGCCCCGGCAGCCTCTTCAACGAGCAGATGCGCGCGGCCCTGTTCCAGAACCACCGCTACGGCATCCCCATCATCGGCTGGCGGCACGAGATGGAGGGGCTGACGGGCGCGCATGCCATGGAGTTCTACGACCGGCATTACGGCCCCAACAACGCCATCCTGATCGTGGCGGGCGACGTGACGGCCGAGAGCGTGCGCGCCAAGGCCGAGGATTTCTACGGACCCATCGCGGCCAATCCGGCCGTGGCGGAGCGGGTGCGCCCGCAGGAGCCCCCCCATCTGGCCGAGCGCCGGCTGGAGATGACCGACGACCGCGTGGCCCAGCCCTATGTGATGCGCCAGTACCTCGCCCCCGCGCGGCGGTCGGGCGATCAGGCCGAGGCCGCGGCGCTGACGGTCCTGGCCGAGCTTCTGGGCGGCAGCCCGACGACTTCGGTGCTGGCGCGCGCGCTGGTCTATGCGGAGGACGCGCCGGCGCTGTCGGTGTCGGCCTGGTATTCCGGCACGGCGGTGGATGACGCGGTGTTCACGCTGGCCGTGGTCCCGGCCGAAGGCGTGGGCCTGTCCGAAGCCGAGGCCGCCATGGACGCCGCCGTCGCGCAGTTCCTCGAGGATGGCGTGGACCCCGACCAGCTCGACCGCGTGCAGGTGCGCATCCGCGCGGGCGAGGTGTTTGCCCGCGACCGGGTGGAGGGGCGCGCCCGCCGCCTCGGCTCGGCGCTGGCCACCGGGCTGACGGTGGAGGATGTGGACGGCTGGACCGACGCGCTGATGGCGGTGACGGCGAAGGACGTGATCGCCGCGGCCGAGGCGGTGTTCGACCGCCGCCGGTCGGTCACCGGCTGGCTGATGGGGCCCGACGGCCCCGAGGGCGCGCGCGGTGCCGGCGGCATCGAGGCGCCGATGACGGAGGTGTCCCAATGACCGCCCTGTTCCGCGGGCCGCTGCTGGCCGCCGCCATCGCCCTGTCGCCGCTGGCCTGGTCCGGCACGGCCCAGGCGCAGGTGGAGATCACCGAGATCACCTCGCCCGGCGGCATCGACGCCTGGCTGGTGCAGGAAACTGCCCTGCCCTTCGTGGCGCTGGAACTGGTGTTCCCCGGCGGCACCAGCCTCGACCCCGAGGGCGCCGAGGGCGCGGCCTCCCTGATGGCCTCCATGCTCGGCCAGGGCGCGGGCGATCTCGACACCCAGGGCTTCGCCGTGGCCTCCGAGGAGATCGCCGCCAGCTTCGACTTCGACGCCAATGCCGATGCCATCACCGTCTCGGCCCGCTTCCTGACCGAGGTGCAGGACGACGCCGTGGACCTGCTGCGCCTGGCGCTCACCGAGCCGCGCTTCGACCCGGCCGATTTCCGCCGCGCCCAGGCCCGCGCCATCTCCTCGGCCCGCTCGGGCCAGCGCAACCCGGGCACGCTGGCGGGCCAGCGGCTGGCCGAGCTTGCCTGGGGCGACCACCCCTATGGCCGCCCCGGCGGGGGCACGGAGCAGAGCTTTGCGGAGCTCACGCCCGAGCATCTGCGCGACGCCCACGCCCGCGGCCTTGCGCGCGACCGGGTGCATGTGGCGGCGGTGGGCGACATCGACCCCGACACGCTGGGCGCGCTGCTGGACAGGCTTCTGGGCGACCTGCCCGAGGCCTCCGCCGACCTGCCCGGGCGCGCCGAGCTGCAGTTCGACGGCGGCGTCGAGGTGGTGCCCTTCAACGCCCCCCAGGCCGTGGTCGCCTTCGGCCACCCCGCCATCGACCGCGAGGACCCCGACTTCTTCGCGGCCTTCGTGATGTCCGAGGTGCTGGGCGGCGGCCGCTTCGGCACCCGCCTGATGCGGGCACTGCGCGAGGAGCGCGGGCTGACCTATGGCGTCGGCGCCTGGATGGGCAACCGTGCCTTCGGCGACATGATCCAGGGCCGCTTCGCCACCTCGCCCGACCGGGTGGGCGAAGCGATCGAGGTGGTGCGCGCCGAATGGGCCCGCATGGCCGCGGAGGGGTTGAGCGAGGCGGAGCTGACCTCGATCCAGACCTTCCTCATCGGCGCCTACCCCCTGCGCTTCGACGGCAACGCGCGGATCGCCTCGATCCTGGCGGGGATGCAGCTGCAGGGCTTCGGGCCGGACTACATCGCCGAGCGCAACGATCTGGTGGCCGCCGTGACCCTCGAGGAGGTGCGTGCGCTGTCCGCCCGGCTGCTGGACCCCGACGCGCTGCAGTTCGTGGTGGTGGGGCCGGAGGGGCTGCTCGA
>SKMM01000373.1 GCA_007121055.1 Paracoccaceae bacterium
CCGTGCGAGGTTGCAGGCGGTCATGGTGAGGGTGAAGCGGGCGGCGACGCGGTCGAGGCCGCGGTGGACGGTCTGGGGTGAAGGGCGCCCGGACATCTGTCCGGTGGACAGATGTCAGCCCTGAACGGGCAGAGCCCTGGGGCCGCCGACGGTCCTGGCCCAGCCGAATGGCTCCTAGATCTTCTTGCGGCGCTTCCGGAACAGGGCGTCGCCGGGGTGGCGGGTGGTGCGGCCACAGGTGGCGGAGTGTCGGGCCTTCGCCGGGCGCGCAGGCCCGGCGAGGGACAATGCCGCGGCCTCAGCCCGCGCCGCCCGCGGTGGGGTGCCCCTCGACCGGCACCTGAACGGTGACCTCGGCGCCGCTCTCGAAGATGAGCGTCAGCGGGATCTCCTCGCCCGGCGTGGGGATGCGCGCAAGCTGGATGAACATCGCGTGGTCGCCGTCGTGCCCCAGCGCATGATCGTCGGCCCGGCCCAGCACATGCACCGTGCCCGCCGGCAGCGCGATCCCGTCCTCGGCCGTCACCATCCGCTTGGTGCCGTCGGCGTCCATCACATGGGTGTGCAGCGTGATCCCGGTGGCGAGGTCGCCGGCCTCGGCGCCGATCAGCCGGTCGTCGTCGGGCCCCTCGTTCTCCAGCCGCAGCAGGATCGCGCCCTGCTGGCCCACCGGGGCGACGATGAGCGTGGGCTCGGCCACGGCGAGCCCCTCGGCATGGGCCGCCAGCGGCATCACGGCGACAAGGGCGGGGGCAAGGATCGAAACGAGACGCATGGAACTGTCCTTTGTGCAGGCGCGGCCGCCGGTCGAGGCGCGGCCCCCGGCCGCCCGGCCCGCGCAGCCCGGCATCTACGCATCGCCCTGCGGCGGAAAAGCCATCCGCCCCGCACATTTACGTCAGCCCCCGTGACCCGGAGGCACGGACCGCCCCGCGGCCCCAGGTCTCGACACACGCGCCCCGCGTCCCCAGCCGCGACGCATGCACCGGCCCCCACAGACCCGCGACACGGACCACATCCCTGCCACGCCCCCCGGGCCACGCCGCGCCCCCACGATGAAGGGCGCGCCCGACGGCGCGCCCTTTCCGGCCAACCGGGTACAGGATCAGCCCAGCTGGTCGACGACCAGCGTCACCTCAGCATCCCCGTACTTCACGGCCACCACATCATCGGCGTTCAGACCGCGGAATTCGAGCATCTCCTTGAGCGACTCGTTGTCCTCGATGGCGCTGCGGAACTCGTCCCGCTTGTCTTCCTGCGCCTCGAGCGCCTCGTCGAGCGCGTCCTGATGGTCGGGCGCGTTGGTGCGGATCTCGCTGACGCGCACCACCATGGCGGTGTCGGCATCCTCGATGGCGCTGATCTCGTCCTCGCCACCTTCGCTCACGTCCTTGAGCGCCTCGATGAGGTCCTCGTAGAACTCGGCATTCAGCATCGCATCGCCGGTGGCCGCCGGGGCCTCGGTGGTCATCTCGTCGGTGCCGCCCATGGGGGTGGTATCGGCAACCGCGGTCACGGCCACGGCCGAAACGGACGCGGACAGGACACCGGCGAGCGCGAGTTTGGTGAGGTCGGTCATTGTGTGTCTCCACTTTCGGTTGTCACGGGTCATCGACCCTCGCGGCGACAACGGCCCGGGCGCCGAGGCGTTCCTGAGAAAATGCGGGGGCCCTGGCTCGGCAGCGGATTCTGCGCGCCGGTTTGCGGGCGCGCAGCCCCCGATCCCCGCAACCGGCGCGGGATGCCTCCGGGCTGGTCCCGTGCACCGCGCGGAGGGCGCCGCCGGTGTGTCAACCCGGCGTGCCCTCCTTCCGCGCTGCCCGTGGGAATCGCCACGGCGGACGCGACCGGACGGGCCGGGCCTGCGCGGGGCTGGACGGTGCGCGACCGGGCTCCAGATCCCCACCGGCCCCCGCGAAAGGTTCGTGCCGATGCCTGTGCCCCTGAGCCCCCTCCTGACCCGCCGTTCGGCCCTCCTCGGCGTGGCCGCGCTTGCGGGCTGCGCGCGCCTGCCCGCCTCGCCCGAGGGACCGCTGGAGCCCATCACGCTGGAGGCGGCCTTTGCCGGCCGCGCGGTGGGGGCGGGCGTGTTCCGCGTCCCCCTCATCGGCTTCGAGCGGCGCTTCACCGCCCGGCTCGACGGGCGGCTGGAGGGCGACCGGCTGACCGTGGTGGAGGATTTCGTCTATGATGACGGCGAGGAGGTCCGCCTGACCTGGGTGTTCGACCGGGCCGGCCCCGGCCGCTGGACCGGCCGGCGCGAGGACACGGTCGGCCCCGCCGAGGTGGTCGAACAGGGCTCCGAGATCCGCCTGTCCTACACCGTCGACTTCCGCTCGGGCGAGGACACCACCCGGCTCGGCTTCGAGGACGTGATCTACTTCGGCCCCGACGGGCGCATCGTCAACGAGGCCATCGTCAGCCGCTGGGGCATCCCCATCGGCACCGTCCGCTTCGAGATGCTGCGCATCTGACGTCCCAGAGGCGCCCACCGCTGCCCCCAGCGTCCTTGGCCACCCGAGTCCCGGCGTCGCCTGTCTCCGCTTTGCGCAGGCCCCAGTCTCCACCGGTGCGAATGCCCCTGGCCCCCGGGGTCCCTCCATCCCGCCGGCGGGCAGCCCCGGTCTTAGCGGGTGCGATGGCCCCGACGACCCCTGCGACCGGAGGCCCCTAAGTTCTCACGGTCCTGCGCCTGGACGGCCCAGCGTCCTCAGGCCGCAGCGACGCGGGGCGCACGTGTCCGCAGGCTCTGTGGCCGGGAAGCCGGGGCCTCACCAAGCCGGCCGCCCCACCTGGCGCCCGCGCCCGGACCCGACCGGCGGACCGCCCATGGCAGGCCGTCCCCAGCGCGCAGAGGTCAGGCTCCTTGCCCCCTTGCCGTAGGGACCGCCTCGCCCCCCCCGAGGCGCCGACGCCCCCTTGTGACCGACGGCAGAGCCGCGGCGCACGGCGTGCGCCCGGGTTGGCGGCCAGTCAGTCCTCGCGCGCGGGGTCCACGGGGCGCGCGCCGCGGGCGAGCTGACGGAGGATGCCGTGCAGCATCTGCACGTCGCCGCGCCCCAGCGGCATCCGGCCCAGCAGTGCGCGCAGGCCCAGCCGCAGATGCCCGGCCTTTTCGGGCGGGAAGAAGAACCCCGCCGCCTCCAGCCGCTCCTCGAAATGCCGGCGCAGATGGGCGATCTCCAGCGCGGTGGCGGGCTCGGACGGCGGCGGTGCCACCACCCCCGGCGCGCCGGCCGCCGCCGCCTGCCGGCCCCACTCATAGGCCATCAGCCCCACGCATTGCGCGAGGTTCAGCGACGGGAACTCGGGATTGACCTCGAAGGTGACGATGGCGCGGGCCAGCGCCACGTCGGTGGTCTCGAGCCCCGCGCGTTCGGGACCGAACAGCACCGCCACCCGCTGGCCCGCAGCGAGCGCCGCGCGGGCCTCGGCCATCGCCTCGGCCGGGGTGATCACCGGGGTGGGCACGCCGCGCATCCGCGCCGTCGTCGCCAGCACCAGATGCGCATCGGCCACCGCCGCGGCGGTATCGGCAAAGGGCCCGGCGTGGTCCAGAAGCCGCCCCGCGCCGGAGGCCATGGCCACCGCCCGCGGGTTGGGCCAGCCGTCGCGGGGGGCCACCACACGCAGCCCGGTCAGCCCGAAATTCAGCATCGCCCGGGCGGCCGCGCCGATGTTCTCGCCCATCTGCGGGCGCACCAGCACGAAGTCCGGCCCCGCCGGGGCCCCGCCCCGCCCGGCATCCTCGCCTTGCCGCATCCCTGTCTCCCTTCGCCCGCGCGCGGCACCCCTCCTAAGCCCGCCCGCAGCCCGCGGCAATCACTCCGCGCCCCGGGTTCATCTTCGTTTAATCCAGCGCTCAGACAGCGTTCAGACTGCCCCCCCATCTGGGCCCCATCGGCGCGCGGATGGGCCGCGCGCTCCCCAGATCCGGAGAGACGGAATGAACACCAAGCCTATCCCCGCGCTGCTGGCCGCCGGTGCGGCCCTGACCTTCGCCACCGCGGCCTTCGCCGTGGACGCGACGGATGTGGACGCCGTGGTGGTCGCCGACGAGGCGCAGCTGACCACCGAAGAGGTCAAGGCCGCGCAGGTCGCCTGGGGCGAATCGCTGGTGGCGATCTCGGCGACCTATGCCGAGGGCGGCATCGATGCGGCCCGCAGCGTCGCCGAAGAGGTGCTGGACACCGCCTACGGCTTCGCCATGGGCCCGGTCCTGTTCAACCCCACCCTGACCGAGGCGCCGCAGAGCTTCCGCACCACCCGCGAGGGGGCGCGGGCCTATTTCATCGGCCATGACCCCGACTTCCCCCGTGACGAGGGCTTCGCGCTGGGCGGCTGGACCGACGTGGAGATCGAGAACTACGCAATCTTCATCCAGAACGGCATCGCCAAGACCATGGGCAACGTGCACCTGACCAACGCCGCGGGCGACCGGGTGACGGTCTACAAGACCTGGGGCTTCGTCGCCGACGAGGCAGGCGATCTGCGGATCGTGCTGCACCACTCCTCGCTGCCCTTCGCGTCGGAGTGAGACCGGCGGCCCGGGGGGCAACCGGTCTGCGCGCACCCGCCCTCACCCACGGCTGACGCGTGTGATGCGGTCATCCTCCGGGGTCCGTCGGATCGGACGCGCCAGCCCCCGCCCCGCGCCGGGCGGGGGCATGCAGCCGGTAGCCCAGCCCCCGCACCGCCTCCAGCCGCAGGCCGGGATCCTGAGCGCGCAGCTTGCGCCGCAGCCGGCTGACATAGACATCCACCACATTGGTCAGCGGATCGCGGTCAGCCTGCCAGACGCGGGCGAGAATGCGCTCGCGGCTGACGGTGCTGCCGCGCGCCTCCATCATCAGGCCCAGAAGCGCGGCCTCCCGGGCGGTCAGCGCGATCTCCCCCGCCGGCCCCTCCAGCGCCGGGATGTCACGCAGGAAGCGCAGCGCGCCCAGCGCCTCGCCCCGCGCGGGCTCTGGCGGGGTGCCGGCCAGCCCGCGCCGGCCCAGCGCCTCGATCCGGGCCAGAAGTTCGTCGAAATCGAAAGGCTTGGGCAGGTAGTCGTCGGCGCCCCGGCGCAGCCCCTCCACCCGCTCGCGGCTGCTGCCCAGCGCGCTGAGGATCATCACCGGGATCAGGTGGCCGCGCCGCCGCAACACCTCGCACAGCGCCAGACCGTCGAGGCCGGGCAGCATCACGTCGAGCAGGATCACCCCCGGCCGGCCGGCCGCCGCACAGTCGCGGGCAAAGGCCTCGGCCGCCGCCAGCCCTTCGGTGCCGCAGGCGCAGTGGCGCAGCCCGTAGCCCTCGGCGGTCAGCCCCCGGCGCAGGAAATCCGCCACCCGCGCATCGTCCTCGATCAGCAGAATGTCCATCGGCCCGATCCCGGTTGCCTGCCCGCCATGCGTTTGCGGCGCCCCCCGACACCCCTGAGGCGCCGCCGCCCCGGCCCAGGCCAGGTCGCCTGAGGCCCCGGCCGCGCCCCGACCCGTCCGCGCCGCC
>SKMM01000190.1 GCA_007121055.1 Paracoccaceae bacterium
CAGCACGGAGCGGTGGAAATTGGCGCAATGCGGGCAGGTCAGCGAGGCGTATTCGATCACCGTCACCGGCGCGTCGGGGTCGCCCATGGACATCTCGGGCACGCGGGCGAAATCGGCGTCGCTGGCCGATTGCGCCTCGGCCGGCGATCCGATCTGGGCGGGGACGGGGGAGTTGGAGGGGGCGAGCGCCCACCAGCCCACCCCGCCGCCGACGGCGAGGGCAATGGCTGCGGGGGCGAGACGGCTCATGTTCATGGCGCACCTTTCCGGTTGTCGTGGCGGCTTAGGACGGATCGGCCCAGCGATTCAAGGGCCGCCCGCAGGGCGGGGTCCTGCACGCCTGCGGCCGCGCGGGCGGCGCGGTCGTCGTGGTCGGGCTTGGCTGCCGGGGTGAAGGGGGCGGCCGGCTCGGCAAAGCCCGCGGCGGGCTCCGGCGCGGGGCCCTGTTGCAGCGCGATGCGGGCGATCGCGGCGAAGCCGAGGGCTGCGTTCACGCGCTCGACGATGCGGGGGGCGAGCATCTGGACCATCGGCGCCGCGGGGCCGGGGACGGCCAGGGTGAGGGTCGCGCCGAGGCCCTGGGTCCGCTTGCCCCGCGCCCAGCCGAGTTTCACGGGGCGGGCGAGGCGGGCGGTGTCGGGGCCCACGATCTCGTCCCAGCGGGTCAGCAGGCGCGCAACGGCAAAACCGCGCTTTTCGCCCGCGCTGCGGATGCGGTCCTCCACCAGGGCGGCCGCGTGGCGGAAGCCGCGGCCGCGGCGGGCGGGGGTCGGGCCGGGGCTGGGCATGGCTGCGGTTCCCTCGGTCAGGATCGCGACTATTGTAAGGCAAGTGGCGGCACAGGCCAGAGGGCTCGGTGCACGGCTGTGTGACGGGGGAGAGATGGACGGGCAGGCTGGTGCGGCGGTCTCGGGGCGGCTGTTGGAGTGGTACGACGCCCATGCGCGGGTGCTGCCCTGGCGGGTGGGACCGGCCGAGCGGGCGGCGGGGGTGCGGCCCGACCCCTATGCCGTGTGGCTGTCGGAGGTGATGCTGCAGCAGACCACGGTGGCGGCGGTGAAGGGGTATTTCTTCCGCTTCACCACGCTCTGGCCGGATGTCGGGGCCTTGGCCGCGGCCGGGGACGGGGCGGTGATGGCCGAATGGGCGGGGCTTGGCTATTACGCCCGGGCGCGCAACCTGATCCTCTGTGCCCGGGAGGTGGCGGCGCGCGGGGGCGTGTTTCCGGACACCGAGGACGGGCTGCGGGAGCTGCCGGGGATCGGGCCCTACACGGCCGCGGCCATCGCAGCCATCGCCTTCGACCGACCGGCGGTGGTGGTGGATGGCAATGTCGAGCGGGTGGTGGCGCGGCTGTTCGGGGTCGAAGAGCCCTTGCCGGCGGCGAAGCCGCGGCTGGTGGAGTTGGCGGGCGTGCTGACGCCCTTGGAGCGGCCGGGCGACCATGCGCAGGCGATGATGGACCTGGGCGCGACGGTCTGCACGCCGCGCAGGCCCGCCTGTGGGCTGTGTCCATTGCGCGCCGGCTGCCGGGCCCGGGAGGCGGGGCTGGCGGAGGTGCTGCCGCGCAAGGCTGCGAAACCCGCCAAGCCCGTGCGGCTGGGCCATGTCTACGTGGCACGTCGGGCGGATGGCGCGGTGCTGCTGGAGCGGCGGCCGTCGAGCGGCCTGCTGGGGGGGATGCTGGGGTTCTGCGGCTCCGACTGGGGCGAGGCGCCGGCGGAGGCGCCGCCCCTGGAGGCGGCGTGGGCCGAGGTTGGGGAGGTCCGGCACACCTTCACGCATTTCCACCTGCGGTTGCGGGTGCATGTGGCGCAGGTGGGCCCCGAGGTGCCGGTGCGCGGGGCCTTCGTGCCGGCGGCGGAGTTTTCGCCGGCGGCGCTGCCCACGGTGATGCGGAAGGTCTGGGCGCTCGCGTCCTCGACAGCCGGGGCGGGGGGCCATAGGTGAGGGGCGGACACCAATCAGGAGGATGCCATGGCGGACGTGACCGTCTCGGACAAGGACATCGAGGCCACCGAGGGCTTCGTCTTCAACCACACCATGCTGCGGATCAAGGACCCGGCGCGGTCACTTGATTTCTATCAGCGCATCCTGGGGATGAAGCTGGTCGACCGGAAGGATTTCGAGGAGGCGAAGTTCTCGCTGTTCTTCCTCGAACCCCGCGGCCATGGATCGACCGAGGGCCCGCGGTCGGCGCGGCCGGGCATCCTGGAACTGACCCACAACTGGGGTACCGAGAGCGACGACAGCCAGATGCATTCGGGCAACGAGGAGCCGCGGGGCTTCGGCCACATCTGCATCTCGGTGCCCGACATCGAGGCCGCCTGCGCGCGCTTCGAGGCCGAGGGCGTGGCGTTCCGCAAGCGGCTGCAGGACGGGCGGATGCGGGGACTTGCATTCATCCTCGACCCGGACGGCTACTGGATCGAGATCATCGAATACAAGCGCTGAGCCGGGCGTCCCGGCGATCGTTCCATCAGAGTTGGGGTAACGCCCCGGGTGCGACGAGGCCCGGGGCGTGTTTCTTGTTGACCGGCGGCGGAAACCGGAGGACCGTTAACGCATGGTTCAGCCGGTTGCAGTGCTTGTGGATGGTGACAATATCGGCGGCAAGAACGCCGCGGCGATCCTTGGCATTGCGAGAGAACACGGCGAGCCGGTCGTGGTGCGGGTCTATTTGGACGCCAAGCGGGCGTCGGACTGGGACAACACCATCGGGTATCGACTGATCCACGCCGGCTGCGGCAAGAACGCGACCGACATCCTGCTGGCCATCGACGCGATGGATCTCGTTCACGCACGGGGCGTTCGGCGGTTCGTGATCGCCACCTCCGACGGTGATTTCACGCATCTGGGGTTTCGTTTGCGCGAACTTGGCGCGCAGGTCGTCGGTGTCGGAGAGGCGAAGGCGCCGCGGGCGTTCCGGGAAAGCTGCTCGACCTTCCTCGAACTCGGTGCGCGGCCGACAGTGAAGCTGGTGGCGGTGGCTCCGCCGGGTGTCACGGATCTCGACAGGAAGGTGTCCGCAATGATTGCCGAGCACGGCAAGGATGGCACCGGTATGCTGCTTGTCACACTGGGTAGCAGGATGAATGTCGAGCATGGCATCAGTACCAGAAAACTGCCCGAAAAGAACTGGCGGCAATATCTGAAGGGTCGCCCCGCACTGTTCGTTCTTGGAGCGAGCGGGCCTCAGGCGATGGTGAAACTGCACCCAAATGCCTTAGCTGCCATTTCCTGATCGTCTGTTTCCGTCCGAGTGCGGCGCCGACATTTCCAGTACGGCTGCAATCACGGCGCAAGATGTTCGTCTGACGAGTTGTGTCTGACGACAGCGTTTTCGGGCGATGGTCTGTCGCCGTGACGGTGGCGCTGGCATGGAAAAGGGGGGCCGTTGGGCCCCCCTTTGACGGTCGACCGGATGGTCGGGTGATTACATCATCCCGTCCATGCCGCCCATGCCGCCGGGCATGCCGGCCGGCGCGTCGTCCTTCTTGGGCTTGTCGGCCACCATGGCCTCAGTCGTGATCAACAGGCCCGCGACGGAGGCGGCGTCTTCCAGCGCGGTGCGCACGACCTTGGCCGGGTCGATCACGCCGAACTTGAACATGTCGCCGTACTCTTCGGTCTGGGCGTTGAAGCCGAAGGTCTTGTCCGAGGACTCGCGCACCTTGCCCGCGACCACGGCGCCGTCGACGCCGGCGTTCTGGGCGATCTGGCGCAGGGGCGCCTCCAGCGCGCGGCGCACGATGGCGATGCCGGCGGTCTGGTCGCCGTTCTCGCCGGTCATGCCCTCGAGGGTCTTGGCGGCCTGGATCAGGGCCACGCCACCGCCCACGACGATGCCTTCCTGCACGGCCGCCCGGGTCGCGTTCAGCGCGTCATCGACGCGGTCCTTGCGCTCCTTGACCTCGATCTCGGTCATGCCGCCGACGCGGATGACCGCGACACCGCCGGCGAGCTTGGCCAGACGCTCCTGCAGCTTCTCGCGGTCGTAGTCCGAGGTGGTTTCCTCGATCTGCTGGCGGATCTGGGTGACGCGGGCCTCGATCTCGGCCTTCTCGCCGGCGCCGTCCACGATGGTGGTGTCATCCTTCTTGATGGCCACCTTCTTGGCGCGGCCGAGCATGTCCACCGACACGTTTTCGAGCTTCATGCCGAGGTCGTCGGAGATCACCTGCCCGCCGGTCAGGATCGCGATGTCCTGCAGCATGGCCTTGCGGCGGTCGCCGAAGCCGGGCGCCTTGACGGCCGCGACCTTCAGGCCGCCGCGCAGCTTGTTGACCACGAGGGTGGCCAGCGCCTCGCCTTCCACATCCTCGGCGATGATGAGGAGCGGCTTCTGCGACTGGATCACCTGCTCCAGCAGCGGGACCATCGGCTGCAGCGACGAGAGCTTCTTCTCGTGCAGCAGGATGTAGGCGTCCTCGAGCTCGGCCACCATCTTGTCGGGGTTGGTGATGAAGTACGGGGACAGGTAGCCGCGGTCGAACTGCATGCCTTCGACCACTTCGACCTCGGTCTCCATGCCCTTGTTCTCTTCGACGGTGATCACACCCTCGTTGCCGACCTTCTGCATGGCGTCGGCGATCTGCTTGCCGATGGAGGCTTCACCATTGGCCGAGATGGTGCCGACCTGGGCCACTTCGGCGCTGTCGTTCACCGGGCGCGAGGCGTCGCGGATCTCCGCCACGACCTTGGACACGGCGGTGTCGATGCCGCGCTTGAGGTCCATGGGATTCATGCCGGCGGCCACGGCCTTGGCGCCTTCGCGCACGATGGCCTGGGCCAGAACGGTGGCGGTGGTGGTGCCGTCGCCCGCTTCGTCATTGGTGCGGGAGGCGACCTCCTTCACCATCTGCGCGCCCATGTTCTCGAACTTGTCCTCAAGCTCGATCTCCTTGGCGACGGTGACGCCGTCCTTGGTGATCCGGGGCGCGCCGAAGCTCTTGTCGAGGACCACGTTGCGGCCCTTGGGGCCGAGCGTGACCTTCACCGCGTCGGCGAGGATGTTGACGCCGCGCAGCATGCGGTTGCGGGCATCGGTGTCGAACTTGACGTCCTTGGCAGCCATGTGGGTTGCTCCTTGGGTGTCAGAATTGGGTTTCGAAAAGCGTGTCGGTCCGGTCTGATCGCGGCGATCAGTCGATGATGCCGAGGATGTCGCTTTCCTTCATGATCAGCAGCTCTTCGCCGTCGAGGGTCACCTCGGTGCCCGACCACTTGCCGAACAGCACGCGGTCGCCGGCCTTGACGGAGGGGGCGATCAGCTCGCCCGAATCCTTGCGGGCGCCTTCGCCGACCGAGATGATCTCGCCCTGGGCGGGCTTTTCCTTGGCGGTGTCGGGGATGATCAGACCGCCCTTGGTCTTTTCGTCGCCTTCGACGCGACGCACCAGCACCCGGTCATGCAGCGGTTTGAAAGCCATCTGAGAACGCTCCTTGGGTTCC
>SKMM01000285.1 GCA_007121055.1 Paracoccaceae bacterium
CGCCGCGCGCGCGGGCCCCAGGGCCGCCTCCGACCAGATCAGCAGACGGCCCTTGCGGTCGCGCAGCCGGGCGCCCTCCGGCAGACGTGCCAGCGCCTCGGGCTTGACCTCCGCCCCCGGCAGGGTGATCGCCCGCAGCCCCGCCCGCCGCCGCCGCACCCAGGGCAGGCGGGCGCGGACCAGCACCGCCCAGGCCCAGGGCAGCATGAATTCGGTGGGGAACTTCACCGCGACCGAGGACGGCACCGCGCGCATCCGCGGCTGGGCGGCCCAGCTGATGAAGCGCTCGTCGGCGGCCATGGGGCGGAACCGCAGGTCGGGGTGGGCGGCCAGCGCCGCGAGGAACTTCTCGGCCACCTCGGCGCCATGAGCGGGGTGGAACACAAGCACGGAGGAGTTTCCGCGCGCGTGTTTCCGCCCCCGCGTCAGCCGCCAGACCAGCCGCCCGATGGGGCCGAAGGGCAGGATCGCGCTTTGCAGCATGGCGATGCTACGCGGATCAGGCGGAGGCTGCAGCAGCTCGCCGATGTCGCCCAGCACCACCGTGTCGAGGTCGAGATAGATCGCCGGCAGGTCGGCGGGCACCACGCCCGGCGCGAACAGCGCGATCTTGGCTTGGCAGCCACCGCCGAGAAAGTCCGGCCGCAGGAAGACCTCCGGAATCGGGCGGACCAGCACTTCCGGGTCAAGACCGGGGCGCGGGCGGTCCGTCAGCAGCACGAAGCGCGGCCGCGACCGGGCCTGGGACCGCACCGACGCCAGCAGATGGTTGACGTCCCCCGCCCCGTAGCGCTCCCCCCACAGCATGCAGACGCATTGCCATTGGGGGGAAGGGTTCGGCTTTGTCATTGCCCGGCCCCTATTCTGCGGGCCGACGCTGCCGCGCCTGCGCGCGCGCCGAGGAACTGAAGGTCCTGCCGGGCTTGGCCCGGAGGCGGCGCGGGGCAGGCGGCGGCGCGCGTCACTCCTGCTCTTGCTCGCGCAGCGCCACGAGGTAGGCGCGCAGGAACAACCCCGCGAGCAGCCCCAGCGCCACCACAGCGCCGATCGGCCCGATCAGCTCGAACAGTTCGAACTCGATCCCGGCCTGCATCTGCAAGATCGTCGCGGCCACCACCGTGGGCACGAGGAAGATCAGCACGCCCAGGATCGGCAGCGCCACCACATGCCCCGAGGCCCGACGGCGCATCACCAGCGCCGCCGCCACCAAGCTGAACGGCACCAGAACGCCCAGGTCCAGTGCCTGGGTCACCGGCGTGGTCTGCGAGCCGAGCCGATGCGGCGTCTGCGCCGCGGTCAGCTCGGCCAGCAGCACCGGCCCCCACACCGCCGCCGTGCCGATGCCGGCCACCACCATAAACGCCGCCAGCAGGCCGCGCGGCATGCCCGGCCGCTCCATCAGCCGGCGCACGTCGCCGCCTGCCCGCCACAGCGTCAGGACCGCCAGCGCGAACGCCGCCACATGGATCGGGAACACCCAGTCCAGCGCCGCCGAGAACACCAGCACCGCATAGCCATAGGCGACGAACCCGAGCGCCGCCATCAGCACCGCCAGCGCCCGGCCACCCCGCATCGCCAACGCCGCCCAGAGGGCCACCAGCAGTGCCAGCACCATCACCCAGTCCTGCGCCCGGAAGGCCCAGGCGCGGAAGACGTCGTTGAAGCGGTAGACGCCTTCGCCGAACAGGGTCACCGTCTCGCCCCGCGGCGTGACCATCTCGGTCACCGGCGGCGGGTTGCCGGACCAGATAAGCCCCACCCAGATTGCGAACCCCGCTACCACCGCCAGCAGCACCACCAGCGCCCCCAGAGTGGGGTCGTCGCGTACACACAGACGTTCAGCCATTTTCGGCCTCCCTATCACGCACCGCCGCGTCGATCGCGGCCATCCATTCCTCGAGCCGTTTGCGGTTCACGCCGAGGTCCGACTGGCCGAACCGCGACCGAGAGAACACCGCAAGGCTGGAGCCGGTCGCGGTGGCATACACCCGGACGGACACGTAATCGGGATAGCCCATCCACTGGGTCCGCGTCACGTAGGTGACATGGCCGTCCTCCACCGATCCCGCTAGGCGCTGGGTCCGCGGCTGCGCCAGGATGACGGCGTCCACCACTTCGGCCAGCTCGGCCGGGCTGATGGCGAACTCCGGCGCCGGCGCATCCCCGCCGACCGAGCGGATCAGCCAGCTGTTGGGACTGTCGGGCTTGGCCGCCGCACGTGGGTCCACATGCCACTCGGCCGGGTCGGACGGTGCCAGCCGGACATACAGCATCACCCCCGCCAGCGCCAGAAGCGCAAGGATCGCCAGAAGCTTGATCATGCATCGTCTCCCTTGGCCCGTCGGGCGTCACAATACAGGCACATCAGCTCCACCGCCACATGCGCCCCCGCGATGGCGGTGGCGCCGGTGGCGTCGAAGGGCGGGCTGACCTCGACGACGTCGCCGCCCACCATCTCGATACCCTTCAGCCCGCGCAGCATCGCCGCCGCCTGGGCCGAGCTCAGCCCGCCCCACACCGGCGTGCCGGTGCCCGGCGCGAAGGCCGGGTCCAGCGCGTCGATGTCGAAGCTGAGGTACACCGGCCCGCGGCCCAGCACCTCACGGATGCGCGCGACGGTGGCGCGGGGGCCGTGCTCATGGACCCAGGGCGCGTCCAGCACGGTGAGGCCCCGCGTGTCGGGGTTGGTGGTGCGGATGCCCACCTGCACCGACCGCGCTGTGTCGATCAACCCCTCGCGCACCGCCTTGTAGAACATCGTGCCGTGGTCGATGCGGCCCGGGTCGTCGTCCTCCCAGGTGTCGGTGTGGGCGTCGAACTGCAAAAGCGCCAGCGGCCCGTGGCGGGCGGCGTGCGCGCGCAGAAGCGGCAGCGAGATCGAATGGTCCCCCCCAAGGCTCAGCACCCCCGCGCCCTGCGCCAGCATGCCCGACACATGCCGCTCCAGCACCTCGGGAAACTCTGCGATGCGGCCATAGTCGAAGGCAAGATCTCCCGAATCGATGATGGTGAACTCCTGCAGCGGGTTGAAGTCCCAGCCATAGGGCGGATCGAAAGCCTGCAAGGCGCTCGCTTCGCGGATCGCCCGGGGGCCCAGCCGGGTGCCGGGGCGGTTGGTGACCGCCATGTCGAACGGCACACCGAGGATCGCCAGATCGACCCCCGCCAGGTCCTTGCTGTAGCGCCGCCGCAGGAAGCTGGTGGCGCCGCCGAAGGTGTTCTCGAAGCTCATCCCCCGCGGGTCCGACCGGGTGAAGGCCATGTCCACCTGGTCGCGCGCCTCTTCCAGTCCCATCGCCGCCTCCACTCTCTGCGCGCGACCATACCCGCCCCAGCGGCGAAGGCCACCCCCAGGCCGGGACCGTCACGGCCTGGCGAGGGCATGCCGACACATCCCCGCCTCGGCGCGGACACAGCTTGCCGCGGCCTGCCGCGTCCGACGCTCCGGACGGTGCAACGCCCCATCGACGGGCCGGTCCAGGCCGGCCCCGACCCGGGACCGACGCACCCTCCGCCGCGGGCATGGCCGCCGGGGTCCGAGCCTCGGGCCGCGTCGGCTCGGCGGACCTGACCCCGTCCGCGCTCCTGCAAAGGCCGCAAATGCGCGAGGCGGCCAGGTGGCCCCAAGGGGGTGCCCTTTCAGCGCCGCTGTATGCTCCATCTGGGGCCGCGGCGCCGGCCGGGGAAGGCACGGTCGTTGCCGGCGAGGCGAACTTGCCGGCGGAGCCTGCCCGCTTGCCATCGCACCGGGCGGGGCGTAGCTGTGGCCCATGCTCTCCGACGCCGACCACGGGCCGCCACCGGTCTGCCCCGCGCACTTCAACCTCGCCGCCCATGTGCTGGCGCAGGCGGAGGTCACGCCGGACCGTATCGCGCTGCACCTGCTGCGCCCCGACGCGGCCGAGCGGTGGAGCTACGGACGGCTGGCGGCGGCGGTGCGGGGGACCGGGGCGGGGCTCCTCGCCCTTGGACTTGCCCCCGGCGACCGGGTGCTGATGCGGCTGGCGAATTCCGTGGAATTTCCCATCGTGTTCCTCGGCGCGATCGCGGCGGGTCTGGTGCCGGTGCCTACCTCGGCGCAGCTGACGGCGCCCGAGGTGGCCGGTCTGGCGGCCGAGCTGGCGCCCGCGCTGATCGTGGCCGGTCCCGGCGTGGCGGTTCCCGAGCCCGCGCCCTGCCCGGTGCTTCAGATCGCGGCGCTGCGGGACATGTTCGAGGGGCCCGCCTGCGCCTGGGAGATGGGCGCGCCCGACCGGCTCGCCTACATCGTCTACACCTCCGGAACCTCGGGCCGGCCGCGCGGCGTCATGCACGCCCACCGCGCGGTGTTCGCCCGGCGGATGATGTGGGAGGGCTGGTACGGGCTGCGCGCGGACGACCGGCTGCTGCATGCCGGCGCGCTCAACTGGACCTACACGCTGGGCACGGGACTGCTGGACCCCTGGGCCGCCGGGGCCACGGCGCTGGTGCCTGGCCCGGGGGTGGACCCGGCCCACCTGCCGCTCCTGATGAAGCGCTTCGATGTGACGATCTTTGCCGCTAGTCCGGGGATCTACAGGCAGATCCTGAAGCAGGAGGCGAAGACCCCCCTGCCCCGCCTGCGCCATGGACTGTCGGCCGGCGAGAAGATGCTCGAGGAAACCCGCGCGGCCTGGCACGCCGCCACCGGCACCGAGGTGCACGAGGCCTTCGGGATGTCGGAATGCTCCACCTTCCTGTCGGGCAGCCCCGCGCGACCCGCGCCACGGGGCAGCTCGGGCTACCCTCAGCCCGGCCGGCGGGTGGCGATCCTGGGACCCGACGGGGCGCCCGTGCCCCGCGGCACGCCGGGCACCATCGCCGTGCACCGCAGCGATCCCGGCCTGTTCCTGGGCTATCTGGGCGCGGAGGCCGAGACCGCCGACCGCTTCCAGGGCGACTGGTTCCTGACCGGCGACATCGCCGCCATGGCCGGGGACGGCGCCGTCACCTATCTGGGCCGCGACGACGACATGATGAACGCGGGCGGCGTGCGTGTCTCGCCGCTGGAAGTGGAGGCTGTGCTGAACACCCACCCCGACATCCACGAGACGGCCGTCTGCGCGGTGGAGGTCAAGCCGGGCGTTTCGGTCATCGCGGCCTTCTACACCGCCGAGGCCGTGCTGACGGAGGCCGATCTGAACGCTTTCGCCGCCGCGCGGCTGGCCCGCTACAAGCAGCCTCGCATCTGGCGCCATGTCGAGGCGCTGCCGCGGGGGCCCAACAACAAGTTGCAGCGCCGGGTGCTGCGGGATCGCGAGGTGCAGGGTGCAGCCTGACATCCGGCTGGAGATCTGGGCCGACCCGGTCTGCCCCTGGTGCCTGATCGGCAAGGCGTGGCTCGACCGTGCGCTGGAGGAGGCCGCGGACCACCCCTTCGCCGTGGAATGGCATCCGTTCCAGATCAATC
>SKMM01000189.1 GCA_007121055.1 Paracoccaceae bacterium
CGCCGTGGCCGAGGGCACGGCCGCTCCCGCGGCCGCTGCGGCTGAGGTCCTTGGCACCTTCCGCGCCCCCGACAGGGACCGCGCCGGCTGAGAGCCGAGCTGGCCCCTACACACCGGCACGCGCGGGTCAGCAGCATGCGGCCGGCGCGAAGGCCTGCGAGCGCCCCGGTCGCGGAACCGCGCGTCCCAATGGTCCAACGCTCTTGGGGGCCCGGGTCGATGCTACGCTGCCCGCCGGCCGTGCTGCGCCGCGCGCCCTGCCGCCCGCACCCGCGGGTGCGCGAGGGCCGGTGCCTCTTCTCGCCAAGGGTCACCGAGGCGGCGGCTGCTCGAGGATGTCACGCATCCGGGCGCGTGGCGTTGCGGCGCCGGCGGATTTCCGCCAAGAGGACCCCATGAACCCCAAGCTGCCTGCCTACGCCGTGCATCTGTTCACCGCCACCGGGGCGGTGCTGGCGATGCTGGCGATGCTGGCGGCGGTGGCAGGCGCCTGGAGCCTGATGTTCCTGTGGCTGGTGGTGGCGCTGATCGTGGACGGGCTCGATGGGCCGCTGGCGCGGCGCTATCACGTGGGCACCTATGCGGCGAAGATCGACGGGGTGATCCTCGATCTGATCATCGACTACCTGACCTATGTCTTCATCCCGGCCTTTGCGCTCTATCACTCGGGGCTGTTGCCGGGCTGGACGGGCTGGATTGGCCTGGGGGTGATCACCTTCGCCAGTGCGCTCTATTTCGCCGACACCCGGATGAAGAACGCCGACGGGACCTTCGCGGGCTTCCCGGCCTGCTGGAACATGCTGGCGCTGGTGGTGTTTGCGGTGCAGCCGGGGTTCTGGATCACGCTGGCGATCGTCGTGGCGCTGGCTCTGGCGATGTTCCTGCCGCTGAAATTCGTGCACCCGGTGCGGACCCGGCGCTGGCGCTGGCTGACGCTGCCGGTGGCGGTGGGCTGGGTGGTGCTGGCGGGCTGGTCGGCGTGGCTGGATTTCGCACAGCCGGGCTGGGTCGGGGTTGGGCTCGTGCTGGCAAGCCTCTATCTGACCCTCGCAGGCATCGCGATGCAGCTGGTGCCGGCGCGCCGGTGACGCGGGCTGGCCGGGCGTCCCGATCCACCGACAAGGGGCCTGTGCAGGAGACACGGACAGCAGGGAGGCACGGCATGGCTTTGCCGACGGGCACGCAACTGACCTATTGGGGCATCGCAGGCGTCGCGTTCCTTGCGCTGCTCTGGCTTTTCGGGGACGTGCTGCTGCCGTTCCTCGTGGGCGCGGCGCTGGCCTATTTCCTCAATCCGGTGGCCGAGCGGCTGGTGCAGCGTGGCCTGAGCCGTACCACAGCCACGGTGCTGATTTCACTGGCCATGGCGGGGATCGTGGTGGCATCGGGGTTTCTGGTGATCCCGGCCATCGTCGGGCAGGCCGCCGCGCTGATCAACGCGGCGCCCGAGGGGCTGCAGGCGGTGCACCGCTTCCTCGAGGCGCGCATGCCGGGTCAGGTGGACGTCGAAAGCGAGGCGCGCCGGGTGATGGCGGGGCTGGGCGAGGCGATCCAGTCACGCGGCGTGGAACTGGCGGAGGGCGTGCTGGGCACCGCCCGCGGGGTGATCGGCGTTATCCTGTTTCTGGTGATCACACCGGTGGTGGCCTTCTATCTTCTGCTGGACTGGCCCCGGCTGCTGCAGCGCATCGACGATCTGCTGCCGCGCGACCATGCCCCTGCGATCCGTCGTCTGGCGCTGGACATCGACCGGGCGGTGGCCGGCTTCGTGCGTGGCCAGATCACGGTCTGCCTGATCCTCGCGGCATATTACGCCAGCGCGCTGATGCTGGTGGGGCTCGATTTCGGCCTGGTGGTCGGGGTGGTGACGGGGCTGATCTCGTTCATCCCCTACATCGGGGCGATCATTGGCGGGGCGCTGTCCATCGGTCTCGCCCTCTATCAGTTCTGGGGCGCACCGGGGATGATCCTGCTGGTGGTGGGCATCTTCGCGCTGGGCCAGTTCCTCGAGGGCAACGTGCTGGTACCAAAGCTGGTGGGGCGCTCGGTCGGGTTGCACCCTGTGTGGCTCTTGCTCGCGCTGTCCGTCTTCGGAGCGCTGTTCGGCTTTGCGGGGCTTCTGGTGGCGGTGCCGGTGGCGGCGGCGCTGGGGGTGTTGGTGCGGTTCTTCACCGCGCGGTATCTGGACAGCGCGCTGTATCAGGGACAAGACAGGACGTGACACCCCGGGGCCGGACCGGAGCGTGGTCTGCGCCCCGTCGGTTTGGTGCTCGCCCGGCGAGTGCCGCGCCGGGGCAAGACTGCGCGGAGCGCCTGGCGCGGGCACGGCGCTGCACGGGGGCGGCATGAGCCGGCAACTGGCCTTCGATCTGCCCGCGCCGCCCTCCCTGCGGCGCGCGGATTTCTTCGTCTCCGCCTCCAACGCGCTGGCGCTGCGCTCTGTCGAGGGCTGGGCCGGCTGGCCCGGCGGCAAGCTGGCGCTGGCCGGCCCGCCGGGCAGCGGCAAGACCCATCTTGCGCATGTCTGGGCGGCCGAGGCCGGGGCGCTGCTGCTGCCCGGCGCGGCCCTCGCCGGGGCCGATGTGGCGATGCTGGCGGCCCATGGCCGGGTGGCGGTGGAGGACGCCGGTGCCGTGGCCGGCGACCAAGCCGCCGAGCGTGCGCTGTTTCACCTGCACAACATGGTGCTGGCCGAGGGCGGGCGGCTTCTGCTGACCGACACCGCGCCGCCGGCGCGTTGGCCCGTGGCGCTGCCCGACCTCGCCAGCCGGCTGGCGGCGACGACCCTGGCCGGGTTGGAGCCGCCCGACGAGGCGCTGCTGTCGGCGGTGCTGGTGAAGCTGTTCGCCGACCGCCAGATTGCGGTGCCTCAGGCGCTGATCCCCTGGCTTACGGTCCGGATGGAGCGGTCACTGGCGGCCGCGCGCGACCTTGTGGCGCGCATCGATGCGCGATCCCTGGCCGAAGGCCGCCCCGTGACCCGCTCGCTGGCCGCCGCCGTGCTGGACAGCGGCCCCGACGGCGGGCCATGATTGCGCCATGACCACCGCCAGCCCCCCGCCCCCCGATGCAGATGCCCGCCCGCTGGACCGTCCCCCTGCGGCGGAGGGCGCCGACAGCCCCGCCCGGCCCGCCCGAACGCGTCATGCCCGTGTCACGTCCCGGGGGCAGACGGCACCGGTGAACGGCGCCGATTTCCTGACCTCCGCCCTGCCCGACCCGGTGCCCCCTGAGGGAGACGCGGCCGGCCCCTGGCGGTTCTTCAACCGCGAGCTCTCCTGGCTCGCGTTCAACTGGCGCGTGCTGGAAGAGGCGCGCAATCCCCGCGTGCCGCTGCTGGAGCGGCTGCGCTTCCTGTCGATCTCGGCCACCAACCTCGACGAGTTCTACACCGTCCGTGTGGCCGGCCTGCGCGAACTTGCGCGGGCGGGCAACACCACGCCGGCGGTGGACGGCCTGAGCCCGGCCGAGCAGCTGGTGCTTATCAACGACAACGCCCGCAGCCTGATGGTGGAGCAGCAGTCGGTCTGGACCGCGCTGCGCACCGAGATGGCCGAGGCCGGGCTGCACCTGCTGACGCGGGCGGATCTCGCGCCCGACGACCGTACCCATCTTCGCGAGCATTTCCTGTCGATGGTCTTCCCGGTGCTCTCGCCGCTGGCCATCGACCCTGCGCATCCCTTCCCCTTCATCCCCAACACCGGCTTCTGCCTTGCGCTGCAGCTGGAGGAGGTGGCGACGGGCCGGCCGCTTGATGCGCTGTTGCCGGTGCCGCAGCAGGTGGACCGGTTCATCGCGCTGCCAGGGGGCGACGGAGCGCGCTTCCTGCCGCTGGAGGAGTTGCTGCTGGCGCATCTCGACGCGCTGTTTCCGGGCTATACCATGCGCGGCCACTGTGCCTTCCGGGTGCTGCGCGACAGCGATCTGGAGCTGGAGGAGGAGGCCGAGGACCTGGTGCGCGAGTTCGAGGTGGCGCTCAAGCGCCGCCGGCGGGGCGAGGTCGTGCGGCTGAAGATTTCGGCCGATGCGCCCGAGGGTCTGAAGGCGCTGGTGATGGAGGAGCTGGAGGTCACGCCCGACGAGGTCATCGACATCGAGGGCCTGATCGGAATGGCCGACCTCAAGGAACTCGTGCTCGACAGCCGCCGCGACCTGCTGTGGCCCTCCTTCACGCCGCGGGTGCCGGAACGGGTGCAGGATTTCGACGGCGACATGTTCGCGTCGATCCGGCAGAAGGACATGCTCCTTCACCACCCTTACGAGACCTTCGACATGGTGGTGCGCTTCCTCGACCAGGCCGCGCGCGACCCCGACGTGCTGGCGATCAAGCAGACGCTCTACCGGACCTCGCGCGACAGCCCCATCGTGGCGGCCCTGTGCGAGGCGGCCGAGAACGGCAAGTCGGTGACCGCGCTGGTGGAGCTGAAGGCGCGCTTCGACGAGGCCGCCAACATCCGCCAGTCGCGAAGGCTGGAACGCTCGGGCGCGCATGTTGTCTATGGGTTTCTGAACTACAAGACGCATGCCAAGATCTCGGCCGTGGTCCGGCGCGAGGGCGGCAAGCTCGTGACCTACACCCATTTCGGGACCGGCAACTATCACCCCATCACCGCGCGCATCTACACCGACCTCAGCCTCTTCACCTGCGACGCGGCGCTGGGGCGCGACGCCACGCGGGTGTTCAACTACCTATCCGGCTATGCCCGCCCGGAGCTGCTCGAAAACCTCGCCATCGCGCCTCTGGATCTGAAGTCCCGCCTGATCGAGCTCATCGAGGCCGAGGCCGAGCATGCCCGTGCCGGGCGGCCCGCGCAGATCTGGGCCAAGATGAACGCGCTGATCGAGCCCGACGTGATCGACGCGCTCTATGCCGCTTCGCAGGCGGGGGTGAAGATCGACCTCGTGATCCGCGGCATCTGCGGGCTGCGTCCCGGGGTGACGGGGCTGTCCGAGAACATCCGGGTGAAATCCATCGTGGGCCGGTTCCTCGAACACTCGCGCATCGTCTGCTACGGCAACGGCCATGGGCTGCCGTCCGAGGGCGCACGGGTGTTCATCTCATCGGCGGACTGGATGGACCGCAACCTCAACCGGCGGGTGGAAACGCTGGTGGAGATCATGAACGCCACCGTGAAGGCGCAGATCGTCAGCCAGATCATGGCCGCCAACCTCGCCGACGTGGCGCAGAGCTGGGTGCTGGGCCCCGATGGCAGCTTCGCCCGCCGCCTGCCAGAGGAGGGGGGCTCGGAGGCCTTCAACTGCCACCGCTTCTTCATGGAAAACCCCTCGCTGTCGGGCCGGGGCAAGGCGGGCGCCGCCGATGTGCCGCGGCTCGCCCATGACCGGGACTGAGGCGGGGCGCTCCCCTCGGCGGCGTGCCGGCCGACCCCGCGGACGGGGCGGCCGAGCGCCCACCCACCC
>SKMM01000237.1 GCA_007121055.1 Paracoccaceae bacterium
GGGCATGGAGATCATCGTCATGAACCAGATCGTGTATATCGTCGGGGCCGTCGTCATCGTGATGGTGGTGCTTGCCTTCCTCGGCCTGCGTTGAGTCGCCGGGAGGAATGCATGACTTATGGGCGCCTCGAAAAATGTCGCGGTCTCACCGCGGTCCGGTAGAATCGTGGGTGTGGGCGGCATGAATAAGGATTTCTGATGGGTCAGATGGGCTTTTTCGATCTGTCGAACCGCTATGCTGGGCTGGACGCGAAATCGGACCCGTTGGTGAAGCTTGACACGGTTGTGCCTTGGGAGGATTTCCGGGTTCGCCTTGATGCGGTGTGGCGGCGCCCCTCGGAGGCGCGGAAGTCCCGGGCGGGTCGCAAGCCGTGGGACACGGTGGTGATGTTCAAGGCGATCGTGCTTTGTGCGCTCTACAACCTCTCGGACGAGCAGTTTGAGTACCAGCTGCGCGACCGGCTTTCGTTCATGCGGTTTCTCGGCCTTGGCCTTGAGGACCCGGCGCCCGACGCCACGACGGTCTGGCTGTACCGCGAGCAGCTGGTCCAGGCCGGGGTCGTGGAAGCGCTTTTCGACGCTTTCGACGCGTATCTGAAGGCGCAGGGCTGGCTGGCCATGGGCGGCCAGATGATCGACGCCTCGATCGTGCCGGTCCCGAAGCAGCGCAACACGCGCGAGCAGAACGCCGCGATCAAGGCGGGCGAGACGCCCGAGGGCTGGGACGACAACCCGGCCCGCGCGCGCCAGAAGGACACCGACGCCCGCTGGACCAAGAAGCACGGCAAGGCGCATTACGGCTACAAGAACCATGTCAACGTGGATCGGCGGCACAAGCTGATCCGGCGCTACACGGTGACCGACGCATCGGTCCACGACAGCCAGGCCCTCGACGACGTGCTCGACGACGACAATACCGCCTCCGATGTCTGGGCCGACAGCGCGTACCGTTCGGCCGAGATCGAGGCCAAGCTGGAGGCGCGGGGCCTGAAGAGCCGCATCCACCGCAAGGCGCACCGCAACCGCCCGCTCACCGAACGCGAAAAGCAGGGCAACCGGACGCGCTCGACGGTCCGCGCCCGGGTCGAGCACGTGTTCGGCGCGCAGAGCAACGACATGGGCGGCACGCTGCTGCGCTGCATCGGCATCGCACGCGCCACGGCGCGCATCGGGCTCAAGAACCTCGCCTACAACATGCGCCGGGTGGTCCAGTTGGACGCCCTCGCTGCTGCTCGCGCTTCGGGATGAAGCCGCCGCCGCCAGGACAGGTGCGTTCTCAGACCGCCTGAGCCACCCGAAAAACCAACCCTCAACGCGGCCAACCGGCCCCATTTGGGCTGACTGTCTCGCCAAAACCCTATCCTACTACCTGACCACAGCAAAACGCGTTATTGTTCGAGGTGCCCTGATAAGCTGTCCGCCATTGAACGGAGCGGTCTCAGAGCATGGACACTCGACCCAATGACAGGCCGCCATGTTTCAGCGTTCGTCCAGCACGATTTACGCGGCGCGCCCTCGTCTTGGCGTTGCTGGTGGCGACGGGCATGGCGTCGTCGGCGAACGCGGCTGAGGTCCGCCGCAAGTTTCTGGTTCTGCATGACAGCCACAGCGCGCTTCCCGCGAACATGGCGATGACGGCGGGCATGACGGCTGTCTTCGACGCCGCGTTGCCGGACGGCTATGACGTCTATGCCGAGTTCCGCGACGGTGAGCGGTTCGCCGGTGCGGAGCAGGATCGCCGGTTCCTCGAAGAAATCTATCTGAAATACAGCGGTCTCCGGCTGGACGCGGTTATTGCGCTGGGGCCGGGCTCGCTCGCCTTCGCCGCTGAGAATGCACTTGGTTTCGCACCGAACGCGCCGGTGGTCTTCGGCGCCGTGATGGAGGACCAGGTCGAGCGCCTCGAGGTCCCGTCGAGTTTCTTCGGCGTCACGGTCGATTTCGATCTCGCAGGGACGCTGGCGTTGGCTCGCACGCTGCAACCCGACGCCTCGAACGCCTTCGTACTCAGCGGCTCGGCCTCCTTCGACCGCCAATGGGGCGCTACGGCGCAAGAGGTGCTCGCCGACACGGGCGACATTCGGGTGGACCATGTCTCCGGCCTCACCATCGACGGCTTCGAGCGCTTCGCCGGCGATGCTGCCGCAGACTCCATCCTCATCATCCTGTCGATATTCGAGGACGTGGCCGGGGAGCGCTTTCTTCCCAGGGACTCCGCCGCGCGGATCGCCGCGCGGGCCTCGGCGCCCGTCTATGGCGTCTACAGTTCCTATGTGGGCCACGGCGTTCTCGGCGGAGTCTTCTCGACCTTCGAGACCATCGGGGGCGCGGCGGCCCGGATGGCGTTGCAGGCGCTGGAGATGCCGGGGGCTGCCGTGGGCACCAAGGCCGCGCCGGTCTCGGCTATGGTGGACTGGCGCCAGATCATGCGCTTTGGCCTTGATGCCAACCTCCTGCCGCCGGACGCCGTCACGCTGTTCCGCGAGGTCGGCGCGTGGGAGCGCTATCGGGTGCAGATCCTGATCACGCTCGCCGTGATCCTCGCCCAAAGCGCGACCATCGCGGCGCTGGTGGTTCAGGGTCGGCGGCGACGGAAAGCCGAAGCCGCGGCGGCGGCAGGGCGGCTTGAACTCGCGCACATGTCGCGCGTGGCGCAGATCGGCGAGTTGTCGGGCGCGCTCGCCCATGAACTCAACCAGCCGCTGGCAGCGATCCTCGCCAACGCTGAGGCCGGTGAGCGCCTGATGGCACAAACCCCGCAGGACCTCGCGGAGGTGCGCGCCATCCTTGGGGACATCGTGGAGGATGACCGGCGGGCGGCCGCCGTCGTCAGTGATCTGCGGCACCTGATCGCCAAAAGCGCGCCCGATCTCGTGGAGCTCGACCTCAACGACGTCGTCGTCGCGACCCTGCGGCTCGCGGGTAACGAGATGCGGATGCGCGGGGTGAGCGTGGAGACCTGGCTGGAGCGCGGGCTATTGCCGGTGCGAGGCAACAAGGCGCAGCTACAGCAGGTGCTGATCAACCTTATGGTTAACGCGGCGGACGCCATGGCCGGGCTCCAGACTGAGGAGCGTCGCATGACCATCGAGACGAGCCTGCGCGCCGACGGCTGGCGCGAGCTTGCCGTGCGCGACGTCGGCCCCGGCGTTTCGCCGGAGATCCGCGACGGCCTTTTTCGCCCCTTCCGCACCACCAAGCCCAGCGGCCTCGGACTCGGCCTGTCGATCTGCCGGACCATCGCCGAGACCCACAGGGCGACGCTGGACTTCGACTTCGCAGTCAACCGGGGGGCGCGCGTGGTTCTCGCGTTGCCGGCGCCATGACGGTGGTCGCGTCGGCGCGGCGGGTGGTGCATGTCGTCGACGACGACAGGGCGGTCCGCCACGCGCTGGCGCGGCTGCTCCGCGCCTCGGGCCATGCGGCTCAGACCCATGGAAGCGCCGAGGCGTTCCTCGACCGGCGCGACCCGGCGTCGACGGGCTGCGCCATTCTCGACGTGCATCTGCCCGGCATCGACGGGCTCGGCCTTCAGTCGGCGCTGATGAGCGCCGACAACCCGTGTCCGGTCATCTTCCTCACCGGTCGGGGCGACGTCGAGAAGAGCGTCCGCGCCATGAAGACGGGCGCGGTGGACTTCCTGACCAAACCGGTGCAGGCGGCCGCGCTGCTGACGGCCGTCGACCGGGCGCTGGCGCAGGGCGCCGTGGCGCTCGAGGAGCAGGCCGCGCGGAAGGACCTCGCGGGACGCCTTGCGCTGCTGACGCCGCGCGAGCGCGAAGTGCTGGAGGGCGTGGTCGCGGGGCGACTCAACAAGCAGATCGCCCACGACCTCGGCATGGCCGAGAAGACCGTGAAGATTCATCGCGCGCGCGTCATGCACAAGATGGATGCAGGCTCCCTGGCGGCGCTCGTCAGGTTGATGGTGGCGGGCGAGCCGCACCGGCATAGGCCCTGAGGTCTACTGTCGGGCGCGACCGTGCGCGGCTAGCGTGAGCCATGGACAAGGCAAAGCGTCACGTGGCGATCGTCGACGACGATCCCGGCGTGTGCCGCGCCATGGCGCGGCTCGCGACGTCTCTCGGCTGGAAGGCGAGCGCGCATGCGTCCGGCGAGGCGCTGCTCGACGCGATGACGCTTGAGCCCCCGTCCCACATCCTGCTGGACCTGCATCTGACCGGTCTCCAGGGCCCGCCGCTGATCGCGGCGCTGCGCGATCGGTCGGCCCCGCCACGCGTGATCGTCATGACCGGGTTCGACCGGCCGGGTGCGCGCGCCGCCTGCCTTGCTGCAGGCGCCACGGCGTATCTGCTCAAGCCAGTGTCCCGCGCCGACCTCGAGCGCCTGATCGGCGACGCGGCGGGCTGAGATAGGCACTTGGTCCGACTGTCGGCGCCTGCCGCCGCTCGGCACGCTTCCCGCAGGCTCGCCGACATGACTTAGCCGAGCGAGGCGCGCACTGCGCCCTGTCCGACGGGAGGAACCGCCATGGCGTCGCGACGCAGTCCCTATTCGATTTCCACCGTGGCGCTCGTGCTTTGCGCCGCAGCGGTCGTCGCCGGGTCGGGCGCCGCGCGTGCGGAAGCTCAGTCCCCATCCGGAACGGTGACCATCTCGCAGCTGCAGGTCGCGCTGCTCATCAGCGGCGCCATCGGCGGCGGCACGCTGAGCTTCGGCGGGGAAAGCCATGACTTCAGCATCGGCGGGCTCGGCATCGGCGGGATCGGCGCCTCGCGTCTCGAGGCGTCGGGCGAGGTCTACAATCTGGAACGGCTGGAGGATTTCGAGGGCCCCTACGCCCAGGGCCGGGCGGGCGCCGTGGCGGGCGACCGGCACCTTGAGGGCGGGCTGTGGCTGATCAATCCGCAAGGCGTCGAGATGCGGCTGTCGTCGCGGCGCGAGGGCTATGCGCTCTCGCTCGGCGGCGACGCCGTCTACGTCAAGTTCGACTGAGGGGAACGCCATGAGACGCCTCGCCATCCTCGCGCTCTTCTCGGCGGGACCCGCGCTCGCGCAGGACGCCGCCGAGCGCGTGACGTTCGACGCCTTCTCGGTCTGGGAGGCGACGGGGACCACACAGCAGGTCGGCCCCGCGACCACGATGTTCGCGGGCGAGATGTCCGGCGCCTATTTCATCGACGCGGGCGAAGGTCCGATCCCCGCCGGCGTCATCTCCTGCGTCGGCGCGCTGGAAGCCGACGTCGCCACCGGCGCGCAGGCAGGCGCGGCGCGCTGCCGTCTGGTCGCCGCGGACGGCGCGGTCGCCTTCGCCCGCTTCACCTGCGAGGGCTGGCGCCTGATCGGCTGCGTCGGCCCGTTCATGCTCGAGGGCGGCGAGGGCCGGCTATCAGGCGTCTCGGGCGAGGGGCCGATCGTGATCCGGCGCTACGAGACCGA
>SKMM01000080.1 GCA_007121055.1 Paracoccaceae bacterium
AGAGGGCTTCTTGTCGTAGTCGGTGGTGCGTCGCCGGGGGCCGGGATGGGAGTGGCCTCGCGAGGCACGCCGAGGGGCTGGTCGGGAGGCGGAACGGGGCGCCCGGGGTCGGCGGACGGGAGGGCAGCGGCCTCAATAGGCGGGACGTCGTTGGGTCCGAACACCGCGTCGATGCGTGCAAGCACGCGATCGGTGATGTCGATCTGGTCCAGCGCCAGGATGATTGCGCGGCTGTCGAGAACGGCCACAGCACCGCTTTCGACCACCACCTCGGTGATCACCGGCAGCGCCGCCTCGTAGAACCGCTGGCGCTGCGCGTCGCGGAAACCGCCGATGGCGCGGCCGCGGTCCTCCTGGGTGCGGCGGATTTCGTCAACCCTGGCGCCGAAGGCGTCGGCGAGGGGCCGGAACTCTTCGGGGGGCAATTCTTGCCGGCGCAGGGTCAGTTCCTGCTCTTCTTCGGCGAGCTGGCGTTCCAGCGCGCGATTCTCCTCGGAGAGGGCGCGCACGGCGCGCTCCACCTCGGACTCCACCGCGCGGCCGAAGCCCGACTCGGCGAAAAGCCGGTCCTGGTCGATGGTCACCAGCTGCGCACCCTCGCCCAGCGAGAAGCGCGTGCCGGGGATCTGCGCTGCGGCGGCCTGGGCCGTCAGACAGGCCGCGAGCAGGATCGCGCGCGCCGGCATTGGGGGCATCAGAAGCGGCTCTGGACCGTCAGGTCGAAGCTCTGGCTCTCGTCGAAATCCTCGGACCGGACGGGGCGGGAGAAATTGAACCGCAGGGGGCCGATCGGAGTGTCCCAGAACACCGACACGCCGGCCACCGCACGCCAGTTGCGGCTGTCGTTGACCCCGCTGCAGTCCACGCCAGAGGGGCAGCTGATCCCCCAGGACGAGCCCACGTCGAAGAAGAGGCCGCCGGTGATTCCGGTTTCCTCGGGCAGGCCCAGGGGGAACTCCGATTCGAAGCGGGCAACGGCAAAGTAGTCGCCGCCAAGCCCGTCCCGCTCGGGCGACGCGAGGTCGCGCGGCCCGGCGCCATAGGGCCGGAAGCCGCGCATGCGCTCGGCGAGGTCGAAGCGTTCGGTGACCCGGCTGCGGCCGCTGAGCATGTTGATCGCCCCGCCCTCGAGCTCGGCGCGCAGGGTCAGATCGCCGCGCAGCACCGTGCGTTCGACCGACGCGAGCGCGGTGCTGCGCAGGAAGCGGCGGTCGCCGCCGAGCCCCGCGATCTCCTGGTCAAGCCGCACCAGAACCCCGAAGTCCGGCGACAGGTCCGAGCGCCGCGTGTCATAGGTGAAGCGCAGGCCCACGAGGCTCGTGGTGGCGCGCCCTTCATCAGCGGCGATGACCCGCGAGGCGTTGTCCTGGACGTTGCGGACCTCTTCCTCCTGCACCCCGTAGCGCAGCGTCACCCTGGAATGCTCGCCCACCGGAAAGCCGAGGCTTGGGGTGATGGCGGCTTCGCGGGTGGCGAAGTTGGCCCAGTTGAGAACGTCGGTCTCGCGGTAGAGCAGGCTGATGCCGGCCGAGAGTTCGCGGTCCTGCACGCGGGGTTCGGTGAAGCTCAGTTCCAGCGCGCGGCTGCCCCGGGTTGTGTTGAACACCAGCGCGAGGGTCTGCCCCCGGCCCAGGAAGTTCGTCTCGGTGAAGCTGATGGCGCCGCCGAAGCGTTCGGCGCGCGAGTAGCTGATGCCGAAGCCGATGGATCCGGTGGTGGTTTCCTCGACATTGACGTCGATCACGGCCTGGTCGTCGCTGGAGCCCGGGCGGCCCTGCACGTCCACGTCCGAGAAGTAGCCGAGCGCGCGGATGCGTTCGGCCGCGACGCGCAGCTCGCGCGGGTTCAGCGGGTCGCCCTCGGCGCTGCGGAACTCGCGCCGGATCACACGGTCCAGCGTCGTGACGTTGCCCTGGATGTCGATGCGTTCGACGAAGATCCGCTCGCCCTCGACCAGCACGAAATCGATGTCCAGCGTCCCGGCGCGTTCGTTGCGGGTGACGCGCGGATCGACGCGCACGAAGCGCCGGCCCTGCTGCGTCGCGAGACGCTCCATACGAGAGACGGTGGCCTCGACCACGGTGGGCGAGAACACGACGCCCGAGCGCACCCGAACCTCACCGCGGAACTCGTCGGCCGACAGGCCCGGCACCTCGGACGAGACGCTGATGTCGCCCACGCGGAACTGCTGGCCCTCGCGGACGGTGAAGGTCAGGAAGAAGGCGTCGCCTTCGCGGGCGATCTCGGGAGTGACGCTGAGCACCTCGAAATCGACGTAGCCGCGGGCGAGGTAGAAGTCGCGCAGGAGCGCGCGGTCAAGCTCGATGCGTTCCTCGAGGAAGGCGTCGGAGCGCACGAAGGTGCGCAGGATGCCCGCCTGCCGCGTGGCCAGAGCCCGCCGCAGCCGGCCGTCCGAGAAGGCGCGGTTGCCCACGAAGGAGATGCGCTCGATGTTCACCGTGCCGCCCTCGCGGATCTCGAACACGAGGTCCACGCGGTTGCGCGACCGGTCGATGATGCGCGGCGTGACCTCGGCGGCGAAGCGGCCGCGCTGGCGATAGAGGTCGGCGATGGCGGCGGCGTCGCGTTCGGCCTGGGCCGCCGAGAAGGTGCGCCGGGCGCGCGAGCCGATCACCTCGCGCAGCGCGTCGTCGTCGATGCGGCGGTTGCCCTCGAAATTGATGATGTTGATCACCGGGTTCTCGCGCACGGTGATGACCAGCGTGGCGCCGCGGGGGTCGAAGTCGACCTCCTCGAACAGGCCTGAGTTCACGACGCGCTGGAAGGCCGCGTTGAGGGCGCCGGCGGAGATCGTCTCGCCCTGCGGGATCTGGGCGAAGCCCGCGATGACCGACGGGTCGACCCGCTCGTTGCCTTGCACCTGGATGGAGGTGAAGCGGAATTCCTGCGCCAGCAGCGCGAGCGGGATGACCAGCGCAAGGATGAATGCCAGTGATCCCGCCCAAAATCCCCGGGCGCGCCCGCGCGCCCCGCCGAATGCCCCCTGCCCCCGCATGCCACACCGCCTCGTTCTGGACTGCCCTGTTTGCGATGTGCCTAACGGCAACGGTGTCGCATGTCAAAAGAGCAAAGGGCCTTCGCGGGACAGGTTTCGCGCGCCTCGGCGTCCCGGCGCCGAGGGCGGATGGAGCGCCTGCGCCACCGCCTCAGCGAGGGCAGAACAGGTCGTTGCCGATGGCGAACACCATCAGGGTCAGGATCATGGCAAGCCCGATGGCCATCAGCACCTGCAGCGCGCGGTCCGAGGGCGGCTTGCCGGTCACCGCCTCGTAGGCGTGGAACACCAGATGCCCGCCGTCGAGGATAGGGATCGGGAAAAGATTGATCAGCCCCACCGCCGTCGACAGCACCGCGATGAACCAGATGAAACTCGCAAGCCCATCCGCGGCCATCGCGCCGGAGGTCTCGGCGATGCCGATGGGGCCGGACAGGTTGCACGAGCTGATGGCGCCGGTGACCATGTGCCACAGGCCCGAGAGGCTCGTCTGGGCGATGAACAGCGTGCGGTCGGCGCCGATCGCGAGCGCCTCCAGCGGACCGGGGCGGCGGGTCTCGGTCTCGAACACCATGCCGCCGGTGATGCCCAGGAGCCAGCGCGTCTCGAACCCGCCGTCGGCGGTCGGCAGGTCCTGGCTGCGGGCGGCGACGTCGACCTCGAAGATCTCGCCCGCGCGCCAGACCTCCATGCGCACCGGGGTGCCCTCGCTTTCGGCGATGCGCTCGCGCAATTCGCGGAAGGCCGCGATGTCCTCGCCGTCGATGGACAGCACCAGATCGCCCGAGCGCAGGCCCGCGTCGCGCGCGGCCGATTGCGGCTGCACCGTGTCGGCGAGCGGCGGGAAGGGGAAGGGGCCGGACACGTCGATCTCGGTGCCCTCGCGCTCGACCGTGTAGGTCAGCACGTCGCGCGGCTCCATCGCGTCCACGGCGCGCATGAAGCTGGGCATGTCGGGGGTGAGCGTGCCGTCGACGGCCATGATGACGTCGCCGCGCTGCAGACCGGTCGCCTCGACCGTGGGCAGTTCCTTGAGGTCCCCCACGATGGGGCGGTCGACGGCAACGCCACCGATCAGGAAATAGCCGGCAAAGACCAGTATGGAGAGGGCGAAATTGAAGAGCGGCCCCGCCGCCACCGTGGCCGAGCGTGCCCAGAGCGGGGCGCCCTGCATGGTGTGGCGCGCCCGTTCGGGATCGGCCTGGGGGCTGCTTCGGACGGAACTGGCGTCGGAATCACCGAGGAACTTGACGTAGCCACCGAAGGGGAGGGCCGCGACCTGCCACTTGGTGCCACGCTTGTCCACGCGGCTGAACAGGACCGGGCCGAAGCCGATGGAGAAAACCTCAGCCTCGATCCCTGACCAGCGGCCGACGATGTAGTGGCCGTATTCATGCACCGCGACGATGACCGACAGCGCCACGACGAAGGCGATGAGGGTGAAGGCGAGGTTGCCGAAGCCCGGCAGCAGTCCGAAGATGTCCAAGATACAGCCTTTCCGTCCTGTCGTCGGGGGGCGCTCTGCCCCGTCGCCTCACGCCCGCGCGGTGATCACGTCGGTGGCGCGCCTGCGCGCGAGATGGTCCATGTCGAGTACCTGATCAAGGCTTGCCGGCGCATCCGTGACCGCAGGACCCAGCTGCTCCAGCGTTTCCTCCACCACTTCGGCCATGGCGAGGAACCCCAGCCGGCCCTCAAGAAAGCCGTCAAGCGCGGTTTCCTTGGCGGCGTTGAAGGCCGCGCCGGCGAGGCCGCGGGTGGCCATGACCTGGCGCGCCAGGCGCAGGGCGGGGAAGCGCGCCTCGTCCGGGGCCTCGAAGGTCAGCCGGCCGAGGGCGGCGAGGTCGAGCCGCTCCACCGGCACCGCGCCGCGGGCGGGCCAGTGGAAGGCGTAGCCGATGGCGTGGCGCATGTCGGCGGGCCCGAGATGCGCCATCAGCCCGCCGTCGGTGAAGCCCACCAGCGCGTGGACGATGGACTGGGGGTGCACGACGGCTTCGATCCGGGCGGGTTCCACGCCGAAGTATTCACGGGTTTCAATGAGTTCAAGGGCCTTGTTGAACAAGGTCGCGCTGTCGATGGAGATCCGCAGGCCCATGGTCCAGTTGGGATGGGCGCGCGCCTCGGCCACGGTGGCGGCGGCGAGCCGGTCGAGCGGCCAGTCGCGGAACGGCCCGCCCGAGGCGGTGATGATCACCCGCTCCACCGCCGCGATGTCCTCGCCCACCAGCGCCTGGAAGACGGCGGAGTGTTCGCTGTCCACGGGCAGGATGGTGGCGCCATGGGCCGCGGCCTCGGCCAGCAGCAGCGGCCCCGCGGCCACCAGGCTTTCCTTGTTGGCCAGCGCCAGCGTGCCGCCGTGGCGCAGCGCGCGGAACCC
>SKMM01000049.1 GCA_007121055.1 Paracoccaceae bacterium
ACCGAGATCGCCGCCGACATCACCACCGAGGCCGGGCGCGCCGCGGTGCTGGAGGCCGCGGGGGCGGCCGACATCCTTGTGACCAACGCCGGCGGCCCGCCTCCGGGGGTCTGGAGCGACTGGGACCGCGACGCCTTCATCGCGGCGCTCGACGCCAACATGCTGACCCCGATCGCGCTGATGCAGGCGCTGCTGCCGGGGATGATGGAACGCGGCTGGGGCAGGGTGGTCAACATCACCTCGGGTTCGGTCAAGGCGCCGATCCCGCAGCTGGGGCTGTCCAACAGCGCCCGCGCGGGGCTGACGGGCTTCGTCGCGGGCACCGCGCGGCAGGTGGCCGGGCGCGGCGTGACCATCAACAACCTGCTGCCCGGCATCCACGCCACCGACCGCGCCGATGCGCTCGACGGTGCGGTGGTCAAGGCACAGGGCATCACGCTCGACGAGGCCCGCGCCCGCCGCGCCGCGACCATCCCCGCCGGCCGCTACGGCACGGCCGAGGAGTTCGGCGCGGCCTGTGCGTTCCTGTGCTCGGTCCACGCGGGGTTCATCGTCGGCCAGAACATCCTGCTCGACGGCGGCGCCATCAACGCAACGCTCTGAAGGCTCCGATCCCACGCAGCCGTGGGGGAAATTTTGACAGCCGCCCGGATTGGGGCTTTGATCGGGACGGTGAAGGCCATAAATGGTGCCCACAGGCGACGCAGATGCGCCGGGGACCGCGCGCGGGGGACGCCGCTGAGGGAGAAGACCATGCTCAACAACATCGGCCTGCCGGGCCTCATTCTTCTGGTCATCGTGGTGCTGGTGCTGTTCGGCCGCGGCAAGATCGCCTCGCTGATGGGGGAGGTCGGCAAGGGCATCACCGCCTTCAAGCGCGGGGTGAAGGACAGCACCGAGGAGACCGAGCGCGCGCTCGACGAACCCCGCGACGTCACGCCCCAGCCGCAGGAACGCCGGCAGTCCGACATGGACGCCGCGCCCGCCAAGGACGCGGACCACAACAAGGCCTGAGGTCCGCGCGCACCGCGCCGTGGCCCCGGGACCCACGGGGCGGGGCACGGCGGCGGGGCAGGGGCCACAGATGGCGGGGTAGGCGCGGATGTTCGACATCGGCTGGACGGAACTGCTGCTCATCGGGATCGTCGCGCTCATCGTGGTGGGGCCCAAGGACCTGCCCGGCATGTTCCGCACGCTGGGCCGCTTCATGGGCAAGGCCCGCGCCATGGCCCGCGACTTCCAGCGCGCGATGGAGCAGGCCGCCGACGACTCCGGCGTCAAGGACATGGCCAAGGAATTCCGTGACGCCGCCTCGGGCCGTGACTTCGGCACCGACGACCTGCGCGATTTCACCCGCAACCCCAAGGCCTGGGCCAAGGACGCCGCGCGTAAATCCGTCCTGACCCCGGAGGAAGCCGCCGAGGACTCGGATCCTCCGCCGGCCCGCAGCCAGACCCGCGGCCCCGCCACCGAGGCGCTGGCCAAGGCCCGCAGCGAGGCCGCCGAACGCCGCCGCGCGGAGCTTGCCCAGCGCCGCGCCGAAAGCCCCACCGACCCCGCGGCTGACGATGCCCCGCAGCCGCCCAGCGACCCGGCGGCCAAGTCATGACCGAAGTGGTCCGGAAATCCCCGCCGCCCCCGCCCGAGGACGAGATCGAGGACAGCGCCGCCCCGCTCATCGAGCATCTGGCCGAGCTGCGCACGCGCCTGATCATCTCCATCTCGGCCTTCATCGTGGGGATGGTGGTCAGCTTCTTCTTCTGGAACCCGATCTTCAACTTCCTGACCGATCCGCTGTGTGGCGCGCTCACCGCGCGCGGGCAGGATTGCGCGCTGATCCTCATCAAGCTGCAGGAAGGCTTCTTCGTCGCGATCCGCATCTCGCTTCTGGGCGGCTTCGTGCTGGCCTTCCCGATCATCGCCACGCAGCTGTGGCGCTTCGTGGCGCCGGGGCTGTACCGCTCGGAAAAGAGCGCCTTCCTGCCCTTCCTGCTCGCCTCGCCCGCGATGTTCTTCCTGGGCGCGGCGTTCGCCTTCTACATCGTCACGCCGCTGGCCTTCGATTTCTTCCTGCTGTTCCAGCAACCCGGCTCGCTTCTGGACGAGGCGACAGGCGAGGCCAGTCCGCTGGCGCAGGCGGGCGTGACCTTCCAGGGCTCGGTCAACGAGTACCTGACGCTGACCACGCGCTTCATCATCGCCTTCGGGCTGTGCTTCCAGCTGCCGGTGCTGCTGACGCTGATGGGCAAGGCGGGGCTGGTCTCGGCGCAGGGCCTTGCGGATGTGCGCAAATACGCGGTGGTGGCGATCCTCGGGCTCGCGGCCATCGTCACGCCCCCGGACGTGATCACCCAGATCATCCTCTTCACGGCGGTCTATGGTCTTTACGAGGTGTCGATCTTCCTCGTGCGCCGGGTCGAGAAGAAGCGCAATGACGCGCTGCGCGAGGAAGGCCTGCTGGACGACGAAGAGGCCGGCGCGTGAGCGGCCCACTGTCGCGCATCGCCGCGGCGCTGGAGCGCATGAGCCCCGCGCCCATGCCCGCCCCCGACCTCGACGCGGCCGAGGCCTTCGTGTGGCATGTCGCCCCCGACCGGCTCGACCCGGTGGCGCAGGTCAGCCGCATCCCGTTCGATCTGCTGCTGGGCATCGACCGGGCCCGCGACACGCTGCTGGCCAATACACTCCAATTCGCCCGCGGCCTGCCCGCCAACAACGCGCTGCTGTGGGGCGCGCGCGGCATGGGCAAGTCGAGCCTCGTGAAGGCCGTCCATGCCGAGGCGCTGGCCCGCGCTCCCGACTGTCGCCTGCGGCTGGTGGAGATCCAGCGCGAGGACCTGCCCTCGATCCAACGCCTCCTGCGCCATCTGCGCGGCGCGGCCCAGCGGGTGATCCTGTTCTGCGACGACCTGTCCTTCAGCCACGACGACCAGCACTACAAGTCGCTCAAGGCCGTGCTCGACGGCGGCATCGAGGGGCGGCCCGAGAACGTGCTGTTCTACGCCACCTCGAACCGCCGCCACCTGATGCCGCGGGACATGATCGAGAACGAACGCGCCACCGCCATCAGCCCCTCGGAGGCGACCGAGGAGAAGGTATCGCTGTCGGACCGCTTCGGGCTGTGGCTGGGCTTCCACCCCTGCGGGCAGGACGAATATCTGGCGATGATCGACGGCTATTGCGCCGCCTGGGGGGTGGACGTCCCCGAAACCCGCCTGCGGGCCGAGGCCATCGAATGGGCTGCCACCCGCGGGGGCCGCTCGGGCCGCGTGGCCTGGCAGTTCTTCTGTGACCTCGCCGGGCGCGAGGGACGGCGCCTCGAGGGCGTGGCCTGACCGGCCGTCACTCGCAGAACAGAAGGTCCACCCGCATGCCGTCGCCGGCCTGTGCGATCTCGCGCTGCACCAGCCCCGAATCGGGCAGTGCACGCGGCACCACCACAACGAGCCGCGCATCGACCCCATGGCGCGACAGCCAGGCCGCCACCTCCAGCGCGTCGAACTTGCCTGCGACCAGCGGCGTGATCACCGTGTCCGGCGCCAGCGTCCGCAGGAACCCGCCCGTCAGCCGGGGCCAGGGCACATGCACCACCCGATGCGCGGCCAACACCTGGCGCAACGGGTCGGGCCAGTCTCGATCATCGTCTTCACCGATCGCGACAAGAATTTTCGAAGCGCCAGAGGGCAGCGGCGATGGCTGGGGCTTCACTGAGTCCTCTCCAAACTAACAGGTCAAAGAGATTGTCGTTTATTCAACTCACGATGGAATGCAACCCCATTTGGTTGCACCATGCAACGTCCGTTGTGCAGCCTGCATGTCGGAATTGCAAAATTCGACGAACCGTCACGAAACCGACATATGCCAGTGACATTCAAGCCTCAGTAGAGAACGAGGTTTCCGGTGACCGACCCCGTTGCGCAGCCCGCCGACGTCCCGCCCGAGCCGCCCTCCGCGGGACCGGCCGCATCGCTCGCGCCGTGTGCGGCACTGCTCGGCGGGGTGCCCGAACCGGTCCTTCTGGTGGGCGCGGACCGTCGGATCCGAATCGCCAACCCCGCCGCGCACGAGCTTCTGGGCGCTCGGCTGGAGGGGCAGTCGGCACTGCTGGCGATCCGCCAGCCCGACCCCATCGCCGCGCTCGAACGCGCGATCCAGGCCGCCCCCGGCACCCGGTTCGAGGCGCGCTACAGCCTCACAACCCCCTCGGCTGAAACGACATACCGCATGGTCGCCCACCGGCTGGCGCCCACCGGCGGGCTCGAGGGCGTGCTCGTCAGCTTCCTCGACATCAGCCATGTCGAGGAAGCCGAACAGATGCGCCGCGACTTCATCGCCAATGTCAGCCACGAGCTGCGCTCGCCGCTCACCGTACTCTCGGGCTTCATCGAGACCCTGCAGGGCTCGGCCCGCGACGACCCGGAGGCGCGCGCCCGTTTCCTCGAGATCATGGCGCAGGAAGCCCGGCGCATGAACCGCCTCGTGGGCGACCTGCTGTCGCTCTCCAAGGTCGAGGCCAACGAACGCGTCCGCCCCCGGGAATCGGTGTGCATGGCCGACGTGATCCAGACGAGCCTCGCCGCGCTGCGGCCGCAGATCGAGGAAAACGGCATCCGCGTCACCCTCACCGGCGCCGAGGACGACACCCGGCTTCAGGGTGACCGTGACCAGCTCGTGCAGGTGGTCCACAACCTCGTGGAAAACGCCATCAAGTACGGCGGGGCAGGCGGAACCGTGCGGCTTGCGCTGGCCCGCCGCGCCTCTTGGCCCGGCTTCTTCGGCGAGGTGCTGACCCTTTCCGTCAGCGACGAGGGCGAGGGTATCGACCCCATCCACCTGCCGCGCCTGACCGAGCGGTTCTACCGCGTCGACAGCCACCGCTCGCGGCAGATGGGCGGCACCGGGCTGGGCCTCGCCATCGTGAAACACATCGTCAACCGCCACCGCGGCCGGCTCTCGATCGAGAGCGAACGCGGCCGCGGCAGCACATTCCTGATGGTCCTGCCGCGGAATTGACGGCTGTCACGAAACCGACATGCTAGCCGCGTAAGCGGGGCGGGAGGCAGAACAGGGCAGGGGGCGGACAGGCCCGCTCCGACCAAAGGGTTACTTCGTATGCGCAAACCGCACATCACCAGCGCCTTCGACGAGGATATCGACGCGCTCTACGGCAAGATCCTGACCATGGGCGGGATGGTCGAACAGGCCATCGCCGAGGCCGGCCGCGCGCTGGAACACCGCGACGATGAACGCGCGGCCCAGGTGGTGCAGGCCGACCGCGACATCGACGCCATGGAGGACGACATCAACGCCGCCGTGGTGCGCACCATCGCGCTGCGCCAGCCGGCGGCGGGGGATCTGCGCTCGGTCGTCACCGTCATGAAGATGGC
>SKMM01000172.1 GCA_007121055.1 Paracoccaceae bacterium
CACCCACCCGCCCCGAGCCGCCCCCGGGGCGCACGGGGGCAGGGGGGGCGGAGGGACACGGGGCGGATGTGGGCGGGCGACGCGGTCGGGACGCGGAACGGGGAAGCGCCCTTGCCGGCGGGGCGGTGCGGGCCTAAGCCCTGCGGATGCGGATTCTGTTTCTCGGCGATGTCATGGGGCGGTCGGGGCGGGCGGCGGTGATCGACGCGCTGCCGCGGCTGCGCGCCGACTGGCGGCTCGACTTTGTCCTGGTGAACGCGGAAAACGCCTCCAGCGGCGCGGGGCTGACGCCGGACCATGCCCGCGCGCTGCTGGACGCCGGCGCCGACGTGCTGACGCTGGGCGACCATGCGTTCGATCAGAAGGCCATGTTGTCCTTCATCGAGACTGAGCCGCGCATCCTGCGGCCGCTGAACTTCGCCAAGGTCGCGCCCGGGCACGGGCATCGGGTCTTTCCCGCGCCGGGTGGGCGGCGGGTTCTGGTGGCCCAGGTGCTCGGGCAGGTCTTCATGAAGCGGCCCTTCGACGACCCGTTCTCGGCGCTGGATCCGGTGTTGCGGGCCCATCCCCCGGGGGGGATGGTGCAGGCGAGCGTCATCGACGTGCATTGCGAGGCGACCTCGGAGAAGACCGCCATCGGGCTGTGGTGTGACGGGCGCGCGAGCCTCGTGTGCGGCACCCACACCCATATCCCCACGGCAGACGCGCGGGTGCTGCCGGGCGGGACGGGCTACATCTCGGACGCGGGCATGTGCGGGGACTATGATTCGGTCATCGGCATGGACCGCGCCGAACCGCTGCGCCGCTTCGTCACCGGCATGGGCAAGGGCCGGTTCGAGCCCGCCCTGGGCGCGGCCACCCTCTCGGGCGTCTATGCCGAGACCTGCGACCGCACGGGCCGCACGCTCAGCCTGTCCATGGTGCGGCAGGGGGGGGCGCTGGCGCCCGCGGGGCCCGCGGAATGACCGCCCGCCCGGGCGCCTTCGCGGCGCTGCTGGCGGTGGGGCTGGCCTGGGGGCTGAGCACGCCGCTGGTGAAGATCGGGGTCGAGGGGGGCTTTGCGCCGCTGGGCGTGCTGCTGTGGCAGCTGTGCCTGTCGGTGGCGCTGCTGGGCGGCTGGCTGGGGCTGCGGCGGGTCCGGGGCACGGACCCCGGGCCGCTGGTGCCGCTGCGGCCCGCCGAGGCGCGGCTCTATGCGGCCGTGGCGGGGCTGGGGATCGTGGGGCCGCACTGGATTTCCTACACCGCGCTGGGGCATCTGCCGGCGGGGGTGATCTCGATCATCGTCTCCATGGTGCCCCTGTTCGCGCTGCCGCTGGCGCTCGCGCTGGGGATGGAGCGGTTCCGGCCGCAGCGGGCGCTGGGCCTGGCGCTGGGTGCCATGGCGGTGGCCCTGCTGGTGGTGCCGCAGGCGAGCCTGCCGGGGGCGGCGGCGGCGGGTTTCGTCCTCTTCGCGATGCTCACGCCGCTCTGCTACGCGATGGAGGGCGCCTATGTCGCCGGCCGCGCAAGCCGCCATGCTGGGCCGCTGCAGACGCTCCTCGGGGGCTCGACGCTGGGGCTCGTGGTGGTGGCGCCGCTCGCGTTCGTCTCGGGGCAGGCGGTAACGCCCTGGGCGGCCTGGGGCCCCGCGGCCGCGGCGGTGGCGCTCAGCGGTCTGGTCAGCCCGCTCGCCTATGCGGGCTATGTCACGCTGCTGCGGACCACGGGGCCGGTCTTCGCCGCGCAGGTGGCCTATCTGGTGACCGCCTCGGGCATGCTGTGGGCCATGACGCTGCTGGGCGAGCGCTACTCGGGCTGGATCTGGGCCGCGCTTGCGCTTCTGTTTGCGGGGCTGTTTCTGGTGCAGCCGCGCCCCGCCCCGGCCCGCCGGGAGGCTTGATCGGCGCGATCACAACCACGACACTCGGGCCGCCCCCGCCCCCAGACCCGCCTGGGCACCGGGCATGACGCACAGGAAGCCGCGATGATCGAGCTTGGCCTGACCCCCACCCAGGAGGCGCTGACAGCGCTGGGCATCGTCGCGGCGATGTTCGTGGCCTTCGTGCGCGAGGTCTTCCCGGTGGAGGTCACCGCCATCGCCGGCGCCACGCTGATGCTGGTACTGGGCATCCTGCCGCAGGACCAGGCGCTGGCGGTGTTCTCCAACCCCGCGCCCTGGACCATCGCCGCGCTGTTCGTGATCGTGGGCGCGCTGGTGCGCACCGGGGCGCTCAACTGGATCATGGCGACAGCCTCGGCCAACATCAAGGTCAAACCCCTGCGGACGCTGGCCTTTCTGGCGGTCGTGGTCGTCGGGATGTCGGCCTTCATGAACAACACCCCGATCGTGGTGGTGATGATCCCGATCTTCATGCAGCTTGCGCGCGAACTGTCGGTCGCGCCCTCCAAGCTCATGATTCCGCTGAGTTACCTGTCCATCATGGGGGGCACGATCACGCTGATCGGGACCTCGACCAACCTGGTGGTGGACGGTGTGGCGCGGGCGCAGGGGCTGGCGCCGTTCTCGATCTTCGAGATCACGTCGGTGGGGCTGGTGATGGCGGCGGTGGGGATGGCGTATCTGGCCCTGTTCGGGCGGCGGCTGTTGCCGGACCGGACCTCGATGATGGGGCTGATCGGCGATCGGGGGCGGATGAAATTCTTCACCGAAGTCGCTGTTCCGGAGGGGTCTTCCTTGATCGGTCGGCCGTTGGGCGAGGTCGAGATGTTCCGTCGCGAGGGGGCACGGGTGATCGACGTGCTGCGGGGAGATGCGTCGCTGCGCCGCGATCTGGGCGGCGTGGTGCTGGAGGCGGGCGACCGGGTGGTGCTGCGCACGCCGATGTCCGAGGTGCTGGACATGCGCAGCCAGCCCGACCTGCGGGCGGTGGACAAGCTCTCGTCGGTGCGCACCGCGACGGTGGAGGTGTTGATCAGCCCCGGCTGCCGCATGGTCGGACGGACGCTGGGCGAGTTGCGTCTGCGGCGCAGATATGGCGTCTATCCCCTTGCCGTACATCGCAGAAACCAGAACATCGGGCGGCAGCTGGAGGACCTCGTGGTGGCGGTGGGCGACACCCTGCTGCTGGAGGGGGCGCCCGAGGACATCCAGCGGCTGGCGGCCGACCTGGAGGTGGTGGACATCTCGCGGCCGTCCGAGCGGGCCTATCGGCGGCGGCATGCGCCGCTGGTGGTGGCGGTGCTGGCGGGGATCGTGGGGCTGGCGGCGCTCAACGTGGCGCCCATCGTGTTCCTGGCCTTCGTGGGCGTGGCCATCGTGCTGGTGACCCGCTGCATCGACGCCGACGAGGCGCTGGGCTTCGTCGACGGCCGGCTGCTGGCGCTGATCTTCGGGATGCTGGCGGTGGGGGCGGGGCTGGAGACCTCGGGCGCCGTGGCGCTGATCGTGGACGGGGTGGCGCCCTGGATGGCCGGAATGCACCCGGTGCTGCTGGTGCTGGCGGTGTATCTGCTGACCAGCACGCTGACCGAGGTCGTCACCAACAACGCCGTGGCGGTGATCATCACCCCCATCGCCATCGGGTTGGCGCTGTCGCTGGGGGTCGACCCGCGGCCGCTGGTGGTGACGGTGATGCTGGCAGCCTCGGCCAGTTTCTGCACGCCCATCGGGTATCAGACCAACACGCTGGTCTATGGCCCGGGTGGCTACCGGTTCACCGATTACATCCGGGTGGGGCTGCCGCTCAACATCCTGTTCGCGCTGACCGTCAGCCTGGCGGTGCCGCTGCTGTGGCCGCTGTGACGGCCCGGCCGTGCCGCTGCGGGGCCTCACGGCCGCGTGCGAGGGGCACGGGAGCAGTTTCCCTTGGCACCGCCGCAGCCTACACTTCCATGGGTCGGCAAAGAGGAGACACCCATGACGATGCTGCGCGCGCTGGCCCTGTCGGCGGTGATGCTGGTGGCCGCCGCGCCTCCACTACTGGCGCAGCGGGCCGAATCGCTGGTAGACTTGCTGCGGCTCGACGAGGTCCTGGAGGTGATGCGCATCGAGGGCATCGAGCATGGCGAGGCCATCGGCCAGACCCTGCTGGGCGCCGGCGACGAGGCCGCTTGGGCGCAGATGGTGGCCCGCATCTATGACGGGGAGCGGATGCAGGCCATCATGGTCCGTGGCCTTGAGCAGAGCCTGCCGGCCGATCCCGCGGTGCTGGAGGCGGTGGAGGCGTTCTTCACCTCCGATCTCGGCCGCCGGGTGGTGGAGCTCGAGGTCGGCGCCCGCCGCGCCATGCTCGACGACGCGGTCGAGGAGGTCGCCCGCGAGGCCTGGCAGGTGCTCGAGGCCGAGGGTGGGCCACGGGTCGACGCGCTGCGCCGATTCATCGCGGTGGGCGACCTGGTGGAGCAGAACGTGGCCGGCGGCCTCAACGCCACCTTCGCCTTCTACGTGGGTCTGGGCGACAGTGGGGCGGGGTTCCCGGGCATGGGCGAGGCCGACATGCTGGCCGAGGTCCAGAGCCAGGAGCCGGCGATCCGCTCGGAAATCGACGGCTGGCTGCACGCCTATCTCGCCATGGCCTTCGGCCCGCTCACCGAGGCCGAACTGGACGCCTATAGCGACTTCTTCGCCACGCCCGAGGGGCGGGCGCTCAACGCCGCGCTCTTTTCCGGTTTCAACGGCATGTTCGAGGCGATGTCGCGCCAGCTTGGTCGCGCTGCGGGCGGGATGATGCTGGGCGAGGATCTCTGATCCCGCCCGCCTGACGCCCGCACCTGCTGCCCGGGCCGGTGTGAGGCCGGCAAGCCCCCGGGGCGGCGGCGCCCGCGGCAAGAGGCCACGAGGGGCGCGCGGCGGCCTGGCTGCCAAGTGCGTGGTCATGGGCTCGTGCACCGGTGGCACCGGGGCTGCGGCCGACCGCGTCGCCGCCATGTCGCCGGTTCAGGCCACCAGCGCGGGCTCGCGGCGGGCCAGGCAGCCGGGACGGGGGCAGATCCGGCAACTCGTACCCACGGGTTGCGCCGGTTCATGTCCCTCGCTGGCCGGGAGGATCAGCATGGTGGCCTCCAACACGGCCGGCACGCCGAAGCCAGCCGGCGCCACCGGGTTGCACACGGCGAAGGTGCGGAAGCGCTGCGGCAGGCGGCCTGCGGTCTCCACCGTGACCCGCAGGGGCTGTAGCGGCTGCGCCAGCGCCTGGAACAGCGGCCAGAGCGGGCAGGCGGCCCCGAAGCGTGGCAGCCCGAACCCCGCCAACGGCCGCCGGAAGGTCAGCGTGCCCGACCCGTCGCAGACCACGAGCCCCATGGGCGGCAGTCCGCCCAACCCCTCGGGCAGCGCCGCCAGCCTGCGGAACAGCCGCGGCAGGTCCCCCGCCACCCCCAGCGCGGCGGCCAGCGCTGCAGGGTCGGGGCCATGGGCGGCC
>SKMM01000145.1 GCA_007121055.1 Paracoccaceae bacterium
AGATCGACGCGAGGCGCTGTTCCCGATCTGGCGACGGTGATGGAAAGGTGCATCGTGTCAGTGACTTGAAGTCGACATGGGGCCTTCTTGCGCCGCTGGGATCGGCGAAGGGTTGCGGGAAGGGAGTGGTCGCCGCCGCGCTGCGTCCTCTTCACCCCGAAATCTCGTCTCCGGGCGCGGGATCGGGCCCAAGACGGACCAGCACGCATGGATCAGGCGGGACCAGGAGCTTTGAGACAGACGGTGAGGGACCCCATCAGGCGGCCTGGCGTTCGTTTCGTCGCGCGGGAGTTTCGCCGCGGACAGGATTTCCGGTCGGCCGCCGGACAGGCCGCCGGATTGTTTCTAGATCAAGCAATCCGACGGGCTCTTCGCATCAACACTCCCCAGGTCCTGACCCGTATGTCCTACAACTCAGAATGCGTCATCGTGGCTGTCAGGATTGCGAAGATCAGAACCTGCGGCGCGGACATGTCATGACCGTCGCATGAAGCGTCGTCCGGTGCGACAGGAACGCGACACGCAAAATGGCGATGACACCCTGGCATCGACTCCCGGCGCCGTCTTTCCCGTCAGCACGACCGGCGCAGCTGTCGTCACGCCCTGCGCCGCCGCCGGGGCCGCCTTTCAGCTCAGCGGAGTCTGCTGATGGGACATCCGGAGCCAGCTGTCCTCGTCCCGCACATAGACGGAGGAGCACAGGGCCTCGTGGATCGGCGTACCCTCGCGTTCGGCCGACACCTGATAGGCGAGCAGGGCGACGTCGCCCTGCATCCTGACGACCCGGTCGCTCATCACCACGGAACGCCATCGCTGCGCAACCTCGGGCGCCTGCCACAACGCATCGGCCTGCAGAATACCAGCCGGATAGGGAAAGACGAAGACCGCGCCCTTTGCCGTCATGTGGCGGGCGGCATCCGCGCCCTCGGACCAGAATCGTTCCTCACGGTCCCAGAGGTCAGTCTCCTCGGTCATTGCGCAACTCTCCTGTGGCAAGGGCTGTGCCAGTGTCCCTCGTGCGTGCAGGGTTGGCGCGAGCGGTCGGGCAAGAGCGGAAGTTGGTCTCAAGGCATGAGGTCCCAGGTGGGGGCACTTGTTCTACCGAGCAAGTTTGGCGTTTCCTGGCTTCCGACGCTCGGCCTGCATTCTAGGCGCCGTTCCCGAGGCTGGCGTAAAGTGCATAGGCGAGCAGCAGCCCGAGAGCCCAGAAGGCGCCCGGGCCGATCTTGGGCGTAACCGCGACCGCGCGCGATCCGTCCCCGCCCGGCTCGCGCGGCAGAAAGGCGACGAGCCGCGAGGCGATGTCTGCGCATGCCGGGCGGAGGCAGGGCACGTCGGTGAACCGCGCCAGCAGCCCGCACAGCCGGCCTTGCGCATCGCGCGTCGGCATCCCCGCCAGCGCCGACGCCTCGCGCCACGGATCGACGCCGAGACGCGCGAGCATCGACAGGACCGTCACGCTGGCGCCCCGTGCGTCTTCGCCGACATCGGCGTAGAGGAAGGGGCCCAATTGCTGGTCCCGCTGTTCCGTGCCTCTGCGGTCTTTTGTCATGGTGTCACCCCGATCGAGAGAACATGTGCGGCCGTCGCTGTCATGCCTTGCCGCCTGCGCTGTGCGACCGAAGGCGATCCGGCGCGCTGGAGCACGCACCATAGCCGCAAAGGCGCCGCCTTGTGCTGACGCAGATCAGCGGCGAGGCGCGCCGATGGTGTTGCACCATCGCGCGGGACACGACCGCCGGGGGGCGCCATCACCACAGCCGCGGCCAATGCAGCGCGTGCCCGACCGGGCGCCGCGCCATGCGCGGCCCGCGCCTGCCCGCCGCGTGTTGAAACATCGCTGGGCGCGACGTTGTCCGGACATGCATGAATACCCGCGGCGCTGCCGGTACGGCAGGCTGCGCCGCCAGCCACGCAAAGGACTTGAGACGGAAAGAACGCATGAGCCAGGGGGATCAAGACGTCGCTGAAGCGCTAGATCTGGAGCGGCGTCCGCCACCCGCTCGGGCGGCGGCTGGCCTTCGCGGCCGCGGTCTTGGTAATCGCACGTGCCGCGGGCTGGTGGCTGATCGGCACGGGTGTGGGCCGTCGCCCGAGGCCTTCGCCATCGAGGCAGCCGCCCGCGGGCCGCTGAACATGGCCGAAGCCGCGGCGTCGATGCTGCCATCCTCGTACAGGACGAGCCGGCCGGCGGCCTTCGCCTTCTGGATCGCGCCGCGCGACAGCCCGACATGGGCGGCGTGCTGGCGCTCACTCATGCCATGCATCGCCCGCCCCAATTATCATTCAAAGTCCAGTTCTTATCGAGTTGATTAGCCGGTCGCGTGGAGCCAACGTCCGATCACAAGGACGATGCAACTCACCACGGAGCCACCACGATGACCACGCGCCCGAACCCGATCACCACCCCTGTCCCACGAAGTCCGCGCCGAGAAGGCCCGGCGCAACCGGGAGGCAGCCCTGAACGCCTTCATCGCCAAGAAGGCTGAGGTCGACGAGATGCTCGAGCGCCGTCTCGAATGGCGGCAATACTAAGTTCATCGGACCAAAGAGAGCGCGCGAAGCTAGTCACCTCTGGGCTCGCTGCCGCCCTTCTGCGCATTCCAGTGATCGTGGGCACCTGTTCCACGCGATCGTGGGCGCGTGTTCCAGAGCATCGTGGGCAGCCGTCCCATGATCGTGGGCATGTGTTTCGGCCGACGGGTTCAGAGGGTCAGGGGTTTGGCTCGCGGTCAAGTTTTTTGCGGCGGGCGTCGATCTTTCGCATGCTCTCTCCGGCCAGTTCGAGGCGATGGGCGTTGTGGACGAGCCTGTCGAGGATGGCGTCGGCGAGGGTCGGGTCGCCGATGACGTCGTGCCAGGTGTCGACGGGCAGCTGGCTGGTGACGATGGTGGCGGCGCGGCCGTGTCGGTCCTCGAGGATCTCGAGCAGGTCGCGGCGTTCGTGCGTGGCGAGGGTGGCGAGGCCCCAATCGTCCAGGATCAGCAGGTCGGCGCGGGCGATGACCTTCAGCGTTCTGGCGTAGCGGCCGTCGCCGCGAGCGATGGCCAGCGCCTCGAAGAGGCGCGGGACGCGGTGGTAGAGGACGCACCGACCGTCCCGGCAGGCCTTCTGGCCGAGGGCGCAGGCGAGCCAGCTTTTTCCAAGCCCTGTAGCTCCGGTGATCAGCAGGTTCTCGGCGCGGCCGATCCAGCCGCCGTCGGCGAGGTGGGCGAAGACGGCCCGGTCGATGCCGCGGGGCGTGCGCAGATCGACATCCTCGATGCAGGCGGCATGGCGCAGGGCAGCGAACTTCAGGCGTGTAGCGAGGCGGCGGCTGTCGCGGTCGGCGGCTTCGCGGTCGACGAGCAGGCCGAGGCGCTCCTCAAAGGTCATGGCCTCGCAGGCCGGGGTGCGGCGTTGGTCGTCGAGCGCGCGGGCCATGCCCGACAGGCCGAGGGCGATCAGGCGGTCGCTGGTGGGGTGGGTGAGCACGGGTGTGGTCTCCTTGTTCAATGGAAATAGCGCTGGCCACGGATGTTGGCGTGGCGCAGGGGCTCGGGGTCGGGGGTGAGGTCGAGGAAGGCCTGGTCGAGGCCGGTCTTGAGGATGGAGCGGATCGAGCTGACCGAGCGCGCCCCGATCTGCAGGCCGCGCCGGCAGGCGGCATCGAGGCGGGCCCTGCCGTAGGTCTTCTCCAGGGAGAGGACGCCGAAGCAGGTGCGGAAGCCCTGCTCAGGGTGGGGCCTTGCTGCCATGACCGCCTCACAGAAGGCCGCTACCGAGGGGCCGGCGGCCTCGGCCGCGGCCACCATCCGCGCCGGGGTCCATTCGGCGTAGCGGCGGTGCGCGCTCGGCATGTGGGCGGGGTCGGTGACATGGCCGCCGCGGCGGCCGACACCGCGGGCATGGCTGGCGACGCGTCGGCCGCGGTGGAAGATCTCCACGGTACGCTCGGTCGCGCGCGCCTCGACCGTCTCGCGGATCAGGCCGAAGGGCACCGAGTAGAAGAAGCCCTCGATCTCGACGTGATAGTCGGGCGCGACGCGCGGGCGGCTCCAGCGGGCGAAGACGTAGGGCACCTCGGGCAGCAGCGACAGCGCCGGGCGGTCGAGCGTGGCGAAGAGGTCGGCGCGGCTTGCGCCATAGCCGCGCATGATGCGGGTGTTGATCTCGTCCACCAGCGGCCGGATCGCGGCATTGACCTCCTCGATGGAGAAGAAGCGGCGGTTGCGCAGCCGGGCGATGATCCAGCGCTGCGCCACCAGCACCGCCACCTCCACCTTCGCCTTGTCCCTCGGCTTGCGCGACCGGGCGGGCAGCACGGCGACACCGTAATGCTCGGCCATCGCGGCCATGGTGCGGTTGAGCCCCGGTTCGTGGCGGTCGGGCGCCACGATCACCGCGCGCGGGTTGTCCGGCACCACCATGCGCGGCACGCCGCCGAGGAAGGCAAACAGGTTCACCTGCGCGCCGATCCAGTCCTCCAGTGTCTCGGCAGGCCGGGCCTCGGCGTAGGTGTAGCTCGATGCCCCCATCGCCGCGACGAACAGACGGGCCTCCGTGACCTCGCCGGTCAGCGGATCGACGATCTCGATGCCGTCGCCGGAGAAGTCGATGAACACCTTGTCGCCGCCGAGATGGGTCTGGCGCATCGTGGGGCGGACCCGGCCCTTCCAGGCCTCATAGTGCTCGCAGAACCAGGCATAGCCGTAGCCGTCGGGGTGGGCCGCGCGGTACTCCTCCCACAGCAGCGCGCGCGTCACGCCCTTGCGCCGCAGCTCGCGGTCGACGGCACCCCAGTCCGGCACAGGCCGCTCCGGCACGCGCGCGCCGATCTGACCCGGGAAGAGCAGCAGCTCCAGCGCGTCGTCGTCGTCCAGCTCAGGCGGCAGCGGCCATGACAGCCCCGCCGCCCGCACCCGCGACAGGTACGCGCCCACCGCCCCCTTCGATATCGACAGCGACGACGCAATAGCGCGGCTGCTGAGCCCTTGGGCGTACTTCAGTCGTAGCAGATCTCGAATACGGCGCATCGACAGTCTCTCGGTCGGCATAGGCGGGTCCCTCGTTGATCACGAGGGCCGCGTAGCCCGGTAAAACTGTCGGCCGAAACACAACCAGAACGCAGGTGCCCACGATCACGTGGAATGGGCGCCCACCATCCGCTGGAATGGCTGCCCACGATCGCGTGGAATTGCTGCCCACGATCCGCTGGAAACCGTGCCCACCATCACGTGGAACACGCACACCACCGGCGGCAAACCACGGCTGCTCGGCATTACCAAGCGTGGCAGCCGATATTTGCGAAAGATGCTGATCCAGGGCGCCCGGTCGGCGATGCCGACGCTCGCGAGGGGCGACACGGC
>SKMM01000065.1 GCA_007121055.1 Paracoccaceae bacterium
CCCCAGCGCCACAAGCCCCGCCCCCAGCAGGCGCCGCAGCGGCCCCGGGCCGCGCGGACGGCCGGGCATGGCGTGGCCTCGGGGCGCGGTGCCGGCGGGATCTGGGTGGGGCATGGCGGACACTCTTGCGACGTTCGGGCCAGTGCCGGGTGTAGGGGGGGGCCGAAGCGCCGACCAATCAAGGTTTAGCGAGGGTCCGGCGCAGGTCTGCCGCCCGTCGCCGCAATTTTCGGTACACTGATGTATACTAATTTGCCGCACCCCCCTTGATCGACTCTGGCCGTTGCGGCATCTGCTACTTAGCTTTGCTGTCATGCACCACCGAGGGAGGTTCCGCATGCCCATCGTCACCGGCCAGGATTCCGCCAGCACCCGCCGCAGCCTCTCCGCCGGCGGGCAGAGCGTCGCCTATTATTCCATCCCGGCTGCCGAAGCTGCGGGCCTCGGCAGTTTTGCCAAACTTCCCGCCAGCCTCAAGGTCGTTCTGGAAAACCTTCTGCGCTTCGAGGATGATGGCCGCACCGTCAGCCTCGACGACATCCGCGCCTTCGCGGCCTGGGCCGAGGAGGGCGGAAAGTCGACGCGCGAGATCGCCTACCGCCCGGCCCGCGTGCTGATGCAGGATTTCACCGGCGTTCCGGCGGTGGTGGATCTCGCGGCCATGCGCGACGGGATCGTGGCGCTGGGCGGGGATGCGACCAAGATCAACCCGCTCAACCCGGTGGATCTGGTGATCGACCACTCGGTGATGATCGACGAGTTCGGCAACCCCCGCGCCTTCCAGCTCAACGTGGACCGCGAATACGAGCGGAACATGGAACGCTACACCTTCCTGAAATGGGGCCAGAAGGCGTTCGACAATTTCCGCGTGGTGCCGCCCGGCACCGGGATCTGCCATCAGGTGAACCTGGAATACCTCGCGCAGTGCGTCTGGACCGACACCGACCAGACCGGCGAGACCGTCGCCTATCCGGACACGCTGGTGGGCACCGACAGCCACACCACGATGGTCAATGGGCTTGCCGTGCTGGGCTGGGGCGTGGGCGGCATCGAGGCCGAGGCCGCGATGCTGGGCCAGCCCGTGTCGATGCTGATCCCCGAGGTGGTGGGCTTCAAGCTGACAGGCGCGATGATGGAGGGCACCACCGCCACCGACCTTGTCCTGAAGGTCGTGCAGATGCTGCGCGCCAAGGGCGTGGTGGGAAAGTTCGTGGAATTCTATGGCGAGGGCCTCGACCATCTGCCGCTGGCGGACCGCGCCACTATCGCCAACATGGCGCCCGAATACGGCGCCACCTGCGGCTTCTTCCCCATCGACGACGAGACCCTGCGATACATGGAGCAGACCGGCCGCGACAAGGACCGCATCGCGCTGGTCGAGGCCTATGCCAAGGAACAGGGCATGTGGCGCGGCCCGGACTATGCGCCGGTCTACACGGACACTCTGGAACTCGACATGGGCACGGTGGTGCCCGCCGTCTCGGGCCCCAAGCGCCCGCAGGACCACACCCCCCTCGATCAGGCCGCGCGCGGCTTCTACAATGTCGTGTGCGACTACCGCGGCGTGGATGCCACGCTGGAGGCCCGCGCCATGGCCGGCGAGGGCCCCACGCCTGCACCCGAGAATGCTGCGGACCCGCGCAAGACCGGCAAGGTCGCGGGCGAGGACTACACCCTGCGGGACGGTTCGGTGGTGATCGCCTCCATCACCTCCTGCACCAACACCTCCAACCCCTATGTGATGATCGGCGCGGGGCTGGTGGCCCGCAAGGCGCGCGAACTGGGGCTGAACCGCAAGCCTTGGGTCAAGACCTCGCTCGCGCCGGGGAGTCAGGTCGTCAGCGAATACCTGCAGGCCGCGGGTCTGCAGGAGGACCTTGACGCCATCGGCTTCAACCTCGTGGGCTATGGCTGCACCACCTGCATCGGCAACTCCGGCCCCCTGCAGCCGGAAATCAGCCAAGCCATCCACGACAACGACCTGATCGCCGTGTCTGTCCTGTCCGGCAACCGCAACTTCGAAGGTCGGATCTCGCCCGACGTGCGCGCCAACTACCTCGCCTCGCCGCCCCTCGTGGTGGCCTATGCGCTGGCGGGCGACTTCAACATCGACCTGACGTCGGAGCCGCTCGGCACCGACAAGGATGGCAAGCCCGTGTTCCTCAAGGACATCTGGCCCACCAACAAGGAAATCGCAGACCTCGTGCACGCCACCGTCACGCGTGAGGCGTTCCTGTCCAAATACGCCGATGTCTTCAAGGGCGACGAGAAATGGCAGGGTGTCGAGACCACGGACAGCCTCACTTATGATTGGCCGGCGTCCTCCACCTACGTCCAGAACCCGCCCTATTTCCAGGGCATGAAGCCCACCCCCGGCACCATCGAGGACGTCAAGGGCGCCCGCATCCTCGCGGTGCTGGGCGACATGGTCACCACCGACCACATCTCGCCCGCAGGCTCGTTCAAGGACTCGACCCCGGCCGGCAAGTATCTGGTGGACCGTCAGGTTCCGGTGCGCGAGTTCAACTCCTACGGCTCGCGCCGCGGCAACCACGAGGTGATGATGCGCGGCACCTTCGCCAACATCCGCATCCGCAACGAGATGCTGGCGGGCGTCGAGGGCGGCTACACCCTCGGGCCCGACGGCCAGCAGACCTCGATCTTCGACGCGGCCATGGCCTGGCAGGCGCAGGGCACGCCCCTCGTTGTCATAGGCGGCAAGGAATACGGCGCTGGCTCCTCGCGCGACTGGGCCGCCAAGGGCACGTCGCTGCTGGGCGTCAAGGCCGTGATCGCCGAGAGCTTCGAGCGCATCCACCGCTCCAACCTCGTGGGCATGGGCGTGGTCCCGTTCGAGTTCACCGGCGGCGACACCCGCCGCTCGCTGGGCCTGAAGGGCGACGAAACCTTCGACATCAAGGGCCTGTCAGGCGAGCTGCGCCCCGGCGCGGAACTCCCCTGCACCATCAGCTCCGCCGACGGCTCGACCAGGACGATCACGCTGAAATGCCGGATCGATACCGAGGTGGAGATCGACTACGTCCGCAACGGCGGTGTGCTCCACTACGTGCTGCGCAACCTCGCCAGCGCCGCCTGAGCCCTGCACGCAAGAGGCCCCCCCGGGGGCCTTTTCGCTTCCGCAGATCCCAGCACAGCTGCCCGTTGCGTCGTCGATCTGGTGCGGATGGGGCGCGTTGAACGGCCGCAATATGTGGTTCAGGGCCCTTCAGACCTGTTCACCATCCCAGCCTATCTCCTTGACCTGCCTGTCATGCCCGTCCAGGTGTGGCATGCTCCGTTCGAGGGCAAGCCACATTTCTGGGTGGATAATCTGCTTGATCGGATCGGCAGGCCGGAAATGCGGACAAGACGGTTGAGGGCTGGATTGCCATGATCCGCGAGGGGCAGCTGACGCTGCCCCGGTTCCAGCGCTTCGAGGCGTGGGGGCCGAGCCAGATCGAAGGCGTGCCGGAGAACATCCTGCGGGTAGCAATCGCTGCCCATCGGGCGCTTCTGGTCCTCGAAGTCGGCGACAGGAAACCGTTTCACGCCCGTCCGATCTAGGCTCAGGACCCATTGATTTTCTTGCGGCTCGCCGGTTGGCGTGACTCACGGCCCTCGATCAAGGGGGTCATGATAAGCAATCTGTTCTGGCTGACTGAGGCGCAGCCTGCCAACCGCCGAATGGTTGATCGCGGACCGCGGCTACGATGCCGACTGGCTCAGAGAGGCATTGAAAGACAAAGGGATACGTGCCTGCCTTCCGGGCCGCAAAACGCGCGCCAAGCCAATCCGGCACGACAAGCGCCGATACAGGCGGCGCAACCGCATCGAGATCATGTTCGGCAGGCTCAAGGACTTCCCCGAAGCCGACATGCACGAGATCATCGCCATCGTCCGCCGAATCGAAGGCAGCGCGCGCGTGGCATGGCGCACCTATTGGCGCGCCGACGGGCCGCCGAACCTGCTGTTGGACAGCACGGGGTCAAGTTCCCTCGCGATGTAGAATGGCAGCCCCGGAAGCATTGGCCGCAGCGGAGCTCGCAATCGTCGCTCGAGCCGGTGACGGATATAGGTCTACCCAGAACGCCAAGGAGCAGTTCTCCAACTCCCCGGCGCTGACACAGGCCATCCTCGATGCGATATATCGACGCCTTCGAGGCCCACTCGATCATGAGCAAACAGGCTCTCGACTCCGACGCCGCGCGCGAGGGCATGTGCGATGCTCTTCTGGGGCCAGGCCGGCTCTACGAGGCGCTGCGGGCGAGAGGCGAAGGCCATCGGCACGCGTCCCCATGATGGGCGGTGGCTGGTGTCGGGGCTTGCCTCGACGATGTGCGCGCGACCGCCTCGGCACGCTTGAGACCCGGGTAAACCCTGTCCCGCCCGGACCGCGCCCACCGTCGCAGATGTAGGTTTCATCGCTTTGTGATAAGGCGGCCAGTCAACGGCGCCATTCTGCAGCCAGAACTGCAACGGGGTCAGGGGCGACCGGTTCCGTGACGATTTTGTGTTTGACATGTGAGGTGGGCTTGCAATGCTCGGGGCTGCATCGGTGGGCGTTCGGCCTGCCGCACAATCCCGGTCCCGGCGGTGACATTTCACCCGCGTGACCCAAAACAGGGAGACTTCCCGATGACACCGACCCGTATCCTGCTCGGAGCGAGTGCCTTTGCCCTTCTGGCTGCCAATGCGGCGCAAGCACAGCAAACGTGGCGCTATGCCTTCGAGGAAGCCATCGACGAAGTGCAGGGCGTTTTCGCGACGCAGTTCAAGGAGCATATCGAGGCAAACTCGGACCACACGGTGCAGCTCTTCCCATTCGGCACTCTCGGCGAATCCGACGACATCATGGAGCAAACCCAGGCCGGCATCCTGCAATTCGTCAACCAGTCCCCGGGTTTCACCGGCGCGCTGATCCCGGCCGCGCAGGTCTTCTTCGTGCCCTATCTGCTGCCGCAGGAGGGCGAGGCGCTCAACGAGTTCTTCCGCACCTCGGTCGCCATCAACGAGATGTTCCCCGAGATCTACGCCGAACACGGGCTGGAGCTGCTGACCATGTACCCCGAGGGCGAGGTGGTGATGACCACCAAGCGCCCGGTGCGCAGCCCCGAGGACCTCAACGAGCAGAACGTGCGGGTGATGACCAATCCGCTGCTGGTCGAGAAGTACCGCGCCTTCGGGGCGGTGCCGACACCCCTGCCCTGGGGCGAAGTCTATGGCGCGCTGCAGACCAACATGATCCAGGGCCAGGAGAACCCGATGTTCTTCGTGGAATCCACCCGGATGTACGAGGTCACGGACTACATCACCTTCACCGGCCACAACAACTTCA
>SKMM01000318.1 GCA_007121055.1 Paracoccaceae bacterium
CTGGGGGGTGCGGGTGCTGCTGCCGGGCTATCCGGCGGTGCTGCGGGCCGTGGGCGCCGCCGGGGAGGTGGCGCGGGAGGAAGCGCTGTTCGGGGGGGGGGGCCGGGTGCTGGCGGCGCGGGCGGGGGGGCTCGATCTGCTGGTGCTGGAGGCGCCGCATCTGTTCGACCGGCCGGGCACGCCGTATCTGGACGGCGAGGGGCGGGACTGGGGCGACAACGACGTGCGGTTTGCCGCGCTGTCCTGGGTGGCGGGGCGGATTGCGGCGGGCGCGCTGGGCGACTGGGTGCCGGAGGTCGTGCATCTGCACGACTGGCAGGCGGCGCTGGCGGCGGTCTATGCGCGCGAGATGGGGGCGCGGGCCGGCGTCCTGCTGACGGTGCACAACATTGCCTTCCACGGGCTCGCGCCGGGGCCGCGGCGGGTGGTGCTGCGGCTGCCCGAGGCGGGGTTTTCCCCGGACGGCTACGAGTTCTTCGGCCATGTCAGCGCGTTGAAGGCGGGGCTGGTGTGGGCCGACCGGATCTCGACCGTCTCGCCGACCTATGCGCATGAGCTGACCTCGCCAGCGTTCGGGATGGGGCTCGATGGCGTGATCCGGGCGCGGGCGGGGGTGTTGTCGGGCATCCTCAACGGGGTGGACACGGGCGTGTGGGACCCCGCGACCGACCCGCATATCCGGCCCTTCCGGACGCCGAAGGGCAAGGGGGCGAACCGGGCGCGGCTGCTTGCGAGCTTCGGGCTGGAGGCGGGCGCGGGGCCTGTGTGCGTGGTGGTGTCGCGGATGACCGGGCAGAAGGGGCTCGACCTGCTGCTGGAGGCGCTGCCGGCGCTGCTGGACCGCGGCGGGCGGCTCGCGATGCTGGGCACCGGGGACCGGGCGCTGGAGAACGCCTGGCTGCAGGTGGCCGGGCGCAACCCGGCGGTGGCGGTGCGGATCGGCTATGACGAGGTTCTGGCGCATCGGATGTTTGCCGGCGCCGATGCGGTGCTGGTGCCCTCGCGGTTCGAACCTTGCGGGCTGACGCAGATGTACGGGCTGCGCTACGGGGCGGTGCCGGTGGTGGGGATGACGGGGGGTCTGGCGGACACGGTGGTCCATGCCTCGGAGGCGGCGTTGCGCGCGGGCGTGGCCACGGGGCTGCAGGTGTTCCCGGTGGAGGCGCATGCGCTGGCGCACGCCCTGGGCCGGCTGTGCGATCTCTATGCCGATCCCGAGACCTGGGCGCGGCTGCAGCGCAACGCGATGCGCACGCCGGTGGGCTGGGAGGCCTCGGCGCCGCGCTATGCCGCCCTTTACGAGGAGCTGGCAGCTGGTGCATAGAAGTCCACACACCCGGCAGGGGAGGAGCCGGCCCAGGGGCGCTGTGCCGCCCTCCCACCGCCCGCAGGCAGGCCGGGACCTGCGCGGGCCCCGCCCGGACCGAGGAGCCCGCCCGGCCGCATGACCCGACCCAGACTGTCCCAATCCGACCCCGATGCGCTGGGGGCGCATCCGGATGCACGCGGCACCTCGTTTGCCGTGTTTTCCGAACATGCGCGCAAGATCGAGTTGTGCCTGTTCGACCCTGACGGCCGCGAGACCGACCGCATCGCGCTGCCCGAGCGCACGGGGCATGTGTGGCACGGGCATGTGGCGGGGGTGCGGCCGGGGCAGCAATACGGTCTGCGGGCGCATGGGCCCTTCGCGCCGGAACTCGGGCACCGGTTCAACCCGGCCAAGCTGCTGATCGACCCCTATGCGCGGCGGCTGACCGGGCGGATGGGGTGGCATCCCGCGACGCTGTGCCACGATGAGGGGCGGGACGCGGATCTGACCCGCAACGACATCGACAGCGCCCCGCACATGCCGAAATGCGTGGTGGAGGCGCGGCTGGAGCCGCCCCCGCCGGGGGCCGGCCGGCCGCTGTCGGAAAGCGTGGTCTACGAGGCCCATGCCAAGGGCCTGACGATGCGGATGCCGGGGGTGGACGCACCGGGGACCATGGCGGCGCTGGGCAGCGCGCGGGTGCTCGACCATCTGGCGGAGCTGGGGGTGACGGCGCTGGAGCTGCTGCCGGTGCAGGCCTTTGTGGACGACCGGTTCCTGGTGGAGCGGGGGCTGGTGAATTACTGGGGCTACCAGCCCATCGCCTGGTGTGCGCCCGAGCCGCGCTATCTGGGGCCCGGCGGCCGGGCCGAGCTGCGCGACATGGTGGCGGCGGCCCACGCCCGCGGCATCGAGGTGCTGATGGATGTGGTCTACAACCACACCGGCGAGGGCAACGAGCTGGGCCCGACGCTGAGCCTCAAGGGCCTCGACAACGCGAGCTACTACCGGCTGACGGGGGGCGGGCGGCACTACATCGACGACACGGGCTGCGGCAACACGCTGAACCTCGACCACCCCATGGTGCTGCGGCTGGTGATGGACAGTCTGCGGATGTGGGTGACGGAGTTCGGCATCGACGGGTTCCGCTTCGATCTGGCCGCCACGCTGGGTCGGCGGGGCAACCACGGCTTCGACCAGAACGCGCCCTTCCTGACCGCGGTGCGGCAGGACCCGGTGTTGCGGGGCGTCAAGCTGATCGCCGAGCCCTGGGACATCGGGCCGGGGGGGTATCAGCTGGGGGCTTTTGCCCATCCCTTCGCCGAGTGGAACGACAAGTTTCGCGACGGGGTGCGGCGGTTCTGGCGCGGCGATGACGGCGAGGCGCCGGATCTGGCGGCGCGGATCACCGGGTCTGCCTTGCAGTTCGACCATTCGGGGCGGGCGGCGACCAGTTCGGTGAATTTTGTCACCGCCCATGACGGCTTCACCCTGACCGACGTGGTCAGCTACAACCGCAAGCACAACGAGGCCAACAACGAGGCCAACCGCGACGGCCACCACGCCGATTACAGCCACAACCACGGGGTCGAGGGGCCGACGACGGACCCCGACGTTCTGGCGGCCCGGGCGCGCACCCGGCGCAACCTGATGGCCACGCTGCTTCTGTCGCAGGGAACCCCGATGATCCTGGCGGGCGACGAGATCGGCAATTCCCAGGGCGGCAACAACAACGCCTATTGCCAGGACGGGCCCATCGGCTGGGTCGACTGGGAGACCGCGGATACGGAGTTTCTGGAGTTCACGAAGCGGGTGATCGCCTTCCGGCGCGAGCATCCGATCCTGCGCCAGCGGCTGTTCCTGCACAGCCAGGTGCGGGATGTGGACGACCTGCCCGATCTGTTCTGGTGGCACCCTTCGGGGCGCGAGATGACGCCCGAGGATTGGGAGGCCGAGGGGCTGGCGACCGTCTGCGTGGAGAAGCGCACCGCCAGCCACACGCCCGATTGGGCGGTGCTGGAGACCGCGCTGTTTCTGGTGTTCAATGCCGGCGCGGCGCTGCAGGTCACCCTGCCGGAGGCGCCCGAGGGCCTGCGCTGGCGCCGCGCGCTCGACACCGACGCGGCGGACGGCGAGCCCGCCCCGGAGGAGACCGACGGCGGCCCGGTCCGCGTCGCCGCCCGTTCGGTCGCGGTGTTCCTGCTCGACACGCTGGACTGAGGGGCGGGGTCAGAGGCCCCAGGCCAGCACGATGGCGGGGACGGCGAGGGCCCCCACCACGATTTGCAGGGGCAGGCCGAGGGGCCAGAAATCCCAGAACCGCAGGCCGCTCGCGGAGAGGATCAGGGTGTTGCTCTGGTGGCCGATGGGGGTGAGGAAGCCCGCCTGGGCGCCGATGGCGACGGCGATCAGGAGCGGGTCGGCGTCCATCCCCAGCCCCCTGGAGAGGCTGAAGGCCACCGGCGCCATCATCGCCACGGCGGCGGCGTTGTTGAGCACGTTGGTCAGCAGCATGCTGGCGCCGACCAGAAGGGCCACGACGAACATCGCGTCGGGCTCGGGGCCGCCGAAGGCGAGTGCCGTTTCGGCGCCCAGCGCGGCGAGGCCGGTGGCCTCGACCGCGTTGGCCACGGGGATCAGCGCGCCCAGCAGCACCACCACCGACCAGTCCACCGCGCGCGGCACGCTGCGCGCGGGCGTGACGCTGGTGAGGATGGCGAGGAAGGCCGCCACCCCATAGGCCACCGCGGTCGGCAGGAGGCCCGCGGCCGCCACCCCCGCTGCGCCCAGCAGTATGCCCCCCGACAGCAGCATGCGCCGCAGGCTGGGCACCCGCAGCGGCCGGTCGCCCAGCGGCGCGCAGCCGTAATCGCCGGCGAAATCGGCGATGTCCTCGGCCGCGCCCTGCATCAGCAGCACGTCGCCCTCGACGATGGGGGTGTCGCGCAGCCGGGCCTCGGTGCCGTGGCCGGCGCGCGAGATCGCCAGCAGGTTGATGCCGAAGCGGCCGCGCAGGCGGATGTCGCGGGGCGAGAGGCCGATGAGCCGGGCGCCGGGGAGGACGACGAGCTCCATCAGGTCGATCTCGCCGCCTGGGTCGGGGCTGTCGTCCCCGGCGTCGGCGTCACCGTTGGAGGCGAGCGCCACCTCCTCCTCCAGCCGCAGGCCGAGGCGGGCCAGCGCCTTGGGCAGCTCGATGGGGCCCGCGTCGAAGGCCAGGATGTCGCCGTCGCGCAGGACCAGCCGGGCGGTGGGGACGCGGCGGGCGTCGTCGCGCACCAGCGCGATGATGCGCGCGCCGCTGGCGGCGAGGATCTGCTCGACCTCGCCCACGCGCATGCCCATCGCGCGGCTGCCGTCGCGGACGCGGGCCTCGGTGCGGTAGGCGGGGGTGGCGAAACCCTCGGCCCGGCGCACCGGACGGTGCGGGACGAGGAGGCGCCACAGGAGCGCGGTGGCGACGAGGCCCGCGGCCGCCGCCGGCAGCGCCACGGGGGCGAAGTCGAACATGCCGAAGCCGCTGCCGGTTTCATCCTCGCGGAAGGCCGAGACGAGGAGGTTGGCGGGCGAGCCGATCAGCGTGGTCATGCCGCCGAAGATCGTGCCGTAGGAGAGCGGGATCAGCACCTGACCGGGGGGTAGGCCGTTGCGCTGCGCCATCTGCAGCCCGAGCGGCATCAACACCGCCAGCGCGCCGATGTTGGTCAGGAGCGCCGAGGTGACGGCGCCGAGCGCCATCAGCCCCAGCACCCGGGTCCAGGGCGCGGCGCCGTCGGTCACCAGCCAGTGGCTGATGGCGTCCACCGCGCCCGAGCGCTGGAAGCCGTGGCTGAGGATCAGTACGAAGGCCACGAGGATCACGGCATGGTTGCCGAAGCCCTTGAAGGCGGTCTCGGCCGGCGTCAGGCCCAGCAGCACGCAGGCGAGCAGCGCGCCGAAGGCCACGATGTCGTGGCGCACCCGGTTCCACACGAAGGCCACGATGGTGCCCAGCAGCACCAGCAGGATCAGGA
>SKMM01000004.1 GCA_007121055.1 Paracoccaceae bacterium
GAACCGTGCCGCGCTCATAGCCCATCCAGCTGTAGCCCGCGTCGATGTTGCCCTCGGACACGTTGTCGAACACCGCCAGCGCCGGGATCACCGCGCCGGGTTCGGCCACGCGCAGGTCCACCGCTCCGTCAGTCACCTCGCGCAGCCGGTCGGCCACCCACGGCATGGTGTCGCCGAGCGCCGTCAGCGTCGAGGCAAACGCGATAGGCACCTGCCAGCGGACGGTATCGAAGGCCTGCGCGGGCTGCGCGGTCGACATCAGCGCCAGCGCGCCCACGGCCGCAACGCCGCCATAGAGTTTCACGGAAATCTTGGACATTGGCCCCTCCCTGGGTCTTATGTGGTATGGCGGTCTTACCAATTGGCACGGCCTTGGCAAGAATTTTCTGGCCCGCAGCGCAGCCCTCACGCATCATTCGACCGCACGCGCAACCTGCGACATGCCGGATGGCCCGCTTGGCCCCACAGGCCTCTTGCCCTGTCCACGGCACCTGCCTACGTAAAGGTGTTGTCTGGTGCGGGCGCGGACGGCGCCGCATCGAGGCAGGTTCGCCGCGTCGGGAGAGGTGACATGGAGCCAGGGCAGGACACCGGTGCATCCGGCACCACACGCCTGACCTTCGGCGAAAAGTTCCGCCTGCAGACCTGGCTTCTGGGCGTGATCGCCTTCGGCATCGTGCTCTACATGCTGATCGCGGCGAAATTCGTCCTGATCTCGCTGTTCATCGCGATCATCCTGTTCAGCCTGACCTCGGATGCGATCAATTCCATCGCCCGGCTCAGGATCGGGCCGATCGGCATCTCCAACGGGGTGGCCTCGGTGGTGGCGGTGCTGCTGATCGCGTCCGCGTTGCTGTCGCTGGCGGGGCTGGTGCTGGCGCAGGTCAACATGGTGGTCACGACCACCCTCACCTACACCGACCAGGCCCAGCGCGCCATCGCGCAGGCGTTTTCGTGGATGGGCGAAGATGTGGAACAGGCGGTGCTGGCCTCCATGCGCACCATCGAGTTCTCGGGCTACATCCGCACCGCCGCGGGCCAGGCCGGCAACATCCTGTCTGGCGCGGTGCTGGTGATCCTGTTCGTGGGCTTCCTGTTCGCCGAGCGCCTGTGGTTCTCCACCAAGCTGGTGAACCTCATCGGCGACGCAGACCAGGCCGAGCGTGTCGGCGGCATCATCGGCTCGATCATCCGCAGCGTGAACTACTACCTGCTGGTCAAGACCTTCGTGTCGGCCATCACCGGGGCGCTAGTGTTTGGGGTCATGACGTTGTTCGGGCTGGAGCTGGCCGCCGCCATGGGCATCCTAACCTTCGTGCTGAACTTCATCCCCAATCTCGGCTCCATCTTCGCCACCGTCATCGTCGGCCTCGTGGCCTATGTGCAGGTCGCCGACCTCGGAACCGCACTGATGATCTTCGCGCTCGCGGGCGCGATCCAGTTCTCGGTCGGCAACGTCATCGACCCGATGCTGATGGGCCGCGCGCTGCGGCTGTCCTCCTTCGGCATCATCATCTCGCTGGCGTTCTGGGGCCTCGTCTGGGGGGTCGTGGGCATGTTCCTGGCGGTGCCGATCATGGTGGGTGTGATGATCGTGTGCTCCCATATCCCGCCGCTGCGCCCCGTCGCCGTGTTGCTGTCGCGCGAGGGGCTGCCCGACACCCGCATCCCTCCGACACCCGCCCGGTCGGCCGACACGCTGGTCCGCGCCGAGCCGCGCCACAGCCGAAAGCCCGCCGCCTGACCAGCAGCGCCCGTTCCCGCGCAACACGAGGCATCGCCCGTTTCGCCGTGCCTGTGACGGCGGCTCGTCGACGGCTGTGGCCAATCCGTGCGCGCGCCCGGCAAGGCCCCCGTCCCCGGCCCTGTCGCCGAACGCTTCTCGCCGGCCGCACAGGTGTGGCCCACCCCCATCCCCTTGCGCTCCCCCCGAAGCCCGGCAATCCTGAGCCAACCGCTTCCGCCCCGCCCGGGGCCGTCACAACAGGACCCGCCCATGCCCGGTAACCTCAGCTTCGCCGACCTCCAGGACGCCGTCGCCTCGGACGAGATCGACACCGTCCTCGTGGCCGCGGTGGACATGCAGGGCCGGCTCATGGGCAAGCGCTTCCACGCCCAGCACTTCATCGACCGCGCCTGGGAAGAAACCCACTGCTGCAACTACCTGCTGGCCACGGATCTGGAGATGTACACCGTCCCCGGCTACGCCGCGACCGGCTGGGCCAAAGGCTACGGCGACCACGTCCTGAAGCCCGACCTCGCCACACTGCGCCGCACCCCCTGGCTGCCGGGCACCGCGCTGGTCCTGTGCGACATCCTCGACCACCACACCGGCCGCGAGGTGCCCCACTCCCCCCGCGCCATGCTCAAGGCCCAGACCGCGCGGCTCGAGGCGATTGGCTACCGCGCCATGATTGCCACCGAGCTTGAATTCTACCTCTTCGAGAAGAGCTTCGAGGCCCTGCGCGCCGACGGCTACCGCGCCATGGTCCCGATCTCGGGCTACAACGAGGACTACCACATCTTCCAGACCACCAAGGAAGAGGACGTGATGCGCGCCATCCGCAACGGCCTCGTGGGCGCGGGCGTGCCGGTGGAGAACACCAAGGGCGAGGCCGATGCGGGGCAGGAGGAGATCAACATCCGCTACGACGAGGCGCTGGAGACCTGCGACAACCACGCCATCGTCAAGAACGCCTGCAAGGAGATCGCCTGGTCCCGCGGCCGCGGCCTCACCTTCCTTGCCAAATGGAGCCACGCCCATGGCGGCTCCTCCGCCCACATCCACCAGTCGCTCTGGAGCCTCGACGAGAAACCCGCCTTCTTCGACGCCGCAAGCCCCCACGGCATGTCGGCGCTGATGCGGTCCTGGCTCGCCGGACAGCTGGCCCACGCCGCCGAGCTCACCTGCTTCCTCGCCCCCTATGTCAACTCCTACAAACGCTTCCAGGCCGGCACCTTCGCCCCCACGGGCATCTGCTGGTCGGTGGACAACCGCACCGCGGGCTTTCGTTTGTGCGGCGAAAACTCCCATGCCGTGCGCGTGGAATGCCGCATCGGCGGGGCCGACCTGAACCCCTACCTCGCCGCCGCCGCCCTGATCGCCGCCGGCATCTCCGGGATCGAACAGCGCCTGACGCTCGAAGACCCCTTCCAGGGCGATGCCTACGCCGCCGACACCCCCCGCATCCCCACCACCCTTGGCGAGGCCGCCGACCGCCTCTCCGGCTCCACCCTCCTGCGCACGGCCTTCGGCGACGCCGTGGTCGACCACTACGTCCGCGCCGCCCGGTGGGAGCTCGAGGAATACAACCGCGTGGTCACCGACTGGGAGATCGCCCGCGGCTTCGAGCGCGCCTGACCCGCGCCGTCAACCTCCTGACGCCGGTCCGGCCGGAAAGGCGCCGCACTCCTCGCATCCGGCGTCGCCCCCGACGACCTGCATCCGCACTCTGCCGACCTGCTGCCGGCCAAACCTGGCTCCCGAACACCCAAGGACCCCCCCCATGCCCCTGACCGAGACGCTCCGCGCCAACTGGTCCTATCCCACCGCCATCCGCTTCGGCGCCGGCCGCGTGTCCGAGATCGGCGAGGCCTGCACAGCCGCCGGCATCCGCCGCCCCCTCATCGTCACCGACCGTGGCCTCGCCGCCCTGCCCATCACCGAGCGCCTGCGCGACCTCACCGACGCAGCCGGCCTCGGCCGCGCCCTCTTCGCCGAGGTCTCGCCCAACCCCGACGCCCACGACCTCGCCGCAGGCCTCGAAGCCTACCGCATGGGCCACCACGACGGCGTCATCGCCTTCGGCGGCGGCTCCGGCCTCGACCTCGCGAAAATGGTCGCCTTCATGTCCGGCCAGTCCCGCCCGATCTGGGATTTCGAGGATATCGGCGATTGGTGGACCCGCGCCGACCCCGCCGGCATCGCCCCCATCGTGGCCGTCCCCACCACCGCCGGCACCGGCTCGGAGGTCGGCCGCGCCAGCGTCATCACCGACCCCGAGACCCACACGAAAAAGGTCATCTTCCACCCAAGCGTCCTGCCCACCCAGGTCATCTGCGACCCCGAACTGACCGTGGGCATGCCCCCCGCCATCACCGCCGGCACCGGCATGGACGCCTTCGCCCACTGCCTCGAGGCCTATTGCGCCCCGTCCTTTCACCCCATGTCAGCCGGCATCGCACTGGAGGGCCTGCGCCTGGTGTCCGAATACCTCCCCCGCGCCTACGCCGACGGATCGGACCTCGAGGCCCGCGCCCAGATGATGGCCGCCGCCGCCATGGGCGCGGTCGCCTTCCAGAAGGGCCTCGGCGCCATCCACGCCATCAGCCACCCCGTCGGCGCGCTCTACGGCACCCACCACGGCACCACCAACGCCGCCGTCATGGCGGCCGTCCTGCGCTTCAACCGCCCCGCCATCGCCGACCGCCTCGATCGCGCTGCGGCCTATCTCGGCCTCACCGGCGGCGCCGAGGCCTTCGCCGCCCACACGGCTGACCTCAACGCCCGCCTCGGCATGCCCACCGGCCTCAAGGCCCTCGGCGTCGACCCCGCCCGCACCCCCGAGCTTGCAGCCATGGCCCTGAAGGACCCCACCGTCGGCGGCAACCCCATTCCCCTCACCCAATCCACCGCCGAGGTCCTCATCGCCGACGCAATGTGACCGCGCGCCCCGCGGCAAGGACCGGAAGCGCCCTCCCCTCGGACCCGCCCCGGCCACCGGCGCAAACGCCGCGCCCCGCGCGGTTGCGCCACGCCCCGCGCCCCGGCATAACCGACCCACCCAACGGAGGTCCCGCCATGATCGGCCGTCTCAACCATGTCGCCATCGCCGTGCCCGACCTCGCGGCCGCCGTGGCGCAGTACCGCGACACGCTGGGCGCCTCGGTCCGCCCGCCCCAGGACGAGCCCGACCACGGTGTGACCGTCGTCTTCATCGACCTGCCCAACACCAAGGTCGAGCTTCTCCACCCGCTCGGCGACAATTCCCCCATCCGCGGCTTCCTGGACAAGAACCCCTCCGGCGGCATCCACCACATCTGTTACGAGGTCGACGACATCCTCGCCGCCCGCGACCGCCTCAAGGCGCAGGGCGCGCGCGTCCTCGGCGACGGCGAGCCGAAGATCGGCGCCCACGGCAAGCCGGTCCTCTTCCTCCACCCCAAGGACTTCACCGGCACGCTGGTGGAGCTGGAGCAGGCCTGATGAGCATCACCTCCGCCCTGGTCCTCTTCGCGGTGATCTGGTTCATGGTGCTGTTCATCGTCCTGCCCCTCCGCCTCACCACCCAGGGCGAGGCCGGCCGGATCGTCCCCGGCACGCCTGAATCCGCCCCCGTCGACCCCAAGATCGGCCCCAAGGTGAAGATCACCACCGCCGTTACCGTCGTCCTGTGGGCGGTGCTGTGCGGGATCATCGTCTCGGGTGTTATCACCGTGGCCGATTTCGACATCTCGGGCTGGCTCGGCGCGCCCTGACCCTAGCGTAGGCGCCACGCCGACGGCTCTGCCGACAGATTCCGTCACAACCGCACCGGCTGACCGCCGGAACAGCCCGGCGCCCAAGCCAGGCGGGCCGGACGGTCCAGTCCAAAAGACCCGCTGCCGCACAGCCTGCCCGTCACTCCGGCGCGCGCTGCACATCGCAGATCGCTCCCCCGGCCTCTGCCCGTCGGCCGACGCCGAGCTGACGGCCGAGCCCGCCTGCAAGAGCCCCCCGGATACGCGTCACGACAAGCCCCAGCGCCCGCCACCCAGGACTGCGGCCCCCGATGTCTGCTGCGAAGATATTCACCCCCCCCCAGATGCCCGAGGGCGCGCCGCCCCTCGCCCGGCTCCGACCGCCCGCCTATCGGTGGGCGCCGCCACCACGGCCGAGAACGGTCCGCTCAGATCGGCGGGAAGAACCGGGGCAGCGGCTCCAGCACATGCGGCAGCACGCTTTGCAACCGCTCTTCGGCCTCCGCCTCGCTCTCGTTGGACAGGATCGGCGTGATCAGCCGCACCATGCCGCTGTCGTTGCGGCCGTTGGTCAGCTTGCCCACCATCAGCTGGAACCGCGCCTGCAGCCCCGAGGCCGTCCGCTGCCCTTGCTGCTCGAACCAGTAATACACCAACTGCCGCTCCAGCCCCTGCTGGATGATCGCCCGGTTCAGCGTGAAGCGCTGTCCGCCCCCGAACTCCTCGGTCTTGTCGATCTGCTCAAGCTGCGCGATCTCCCAGCCGCCGCCGGGCAGGCAGACCTCGGGCGAATGCACCCCGCCGCCCATCTGGTCGCGGTACCAGACCATGAAGAAATCGATGGGCGCCGGCGCCCCTGGCCGCGACAGGTTGGTGGCGTGGTAATCGTCAGCCGCGAGGATCCGCGCCACATCGGCGTCGAGGCTGATGGCCGGCCCCGCCCGCCAGTCCCCAAGCTGCGACGGCATGGTGGCGAAGGGATCGCGGATCACCACCACCTCCTCGCGGGCGGGAACCGCCTGCCACACCGCCGCGACCGTCACCGTCGTCACCGCAGCCAGGATCAGCGCCCGCGACGGCTCGATCAGACGTAGCCGCATCGCCTGGGTGCCGAGCCCGGTGGTGTCGAGGTCCAGCGCCTCCACCAGCCCGATCCGCGGCCGGCGCAGCCGCAGCATGATCCATGCCAGCAGGAACAGCAGCATCACCGAGGCGAGGAAGATCACCCAGCCCTCGAAGAAATGGGTGAAGCCGTCCACCCAGCCCACGCCCACATGCTGCACGATGATGCCCGCAATGGCGATGCGCACCGAATTTAGGAACACCGTGATCGGCGCGGCGGCCAGCAGCAGCACCGCCTTGTGCCACCACGGCCCGCTGTAGAGCGTGGCGAAGATGTAGGAAAAGCTCAGGATCGGGAACAGATAGCGCAGCCCCGAACAGGCCTCGGCCACATGCAGCCGATAGACCCCCAGATCGATGATGTTGCCTTCCAGGTACACCGGCACGCGCAGCAGGTGCAGGAACCACACCCCCAGCTCGGACGAGACCCCCTGGAGGAAGATAGACACCCCGAAATAGATCGCCCCCGGCAAGGGCAGCATGAACACCAGATGCAGCACCGCCGGCCAGAACTGCCGGCCCGTGCGCCAGCCGAAGCTGATCAGCAGCACCGCCCCCACCCACAGGATCAGGCCGTAGGCCACGATGTCGCCGATGGCGATCATGCTGCCGCCGATGGCAAACAGAAGCGCCACCGCCATCAAGGCCAGCCCCGGGCCGCGGTCGGTCACCGGTCCGGTCTGCACCGGCACGGTCTTGAGGTGATGCAGGAACAGATAGAGCGACAGGATCGGGATCAGCGGCCCGTGCGAATACTCCGGCACCCGCCAGGCCCGAAGCAACTCGTCGATGCCGTCGCGGAACACCACGAGTCCCGCCAGCACAGTCAGAACGAACCAGAACATGCCCCAGGTCAGGAAGGACCCCAGGATGGCGCGCACGCCCGACGCGGTGTTGGTTGCGGCCATGCGCCCTGACCCCACTGCTGCACCGTTACCCTCGGGCAGGCCCGCGGACCGGGCCTACCTCCTTCCGAATACCTCAGTCATCCGCCCCTGCACAGGCGAAACCCTGCCGGGCGCAGCCACACAAATGCGTCATACCACCCGCGGTTTAACGGATCACGGCCGTGCCCGGCCCCGAGGGAGACTAGAGCGGGAACAGGAAACTCCGCCCCAGCCCGATGAAGATCTCGGGCGAGGTGGCCCGCCCGATGGTCTCCTCCCGACGGACGCGATAGCCCACGCCCGAATTCAGCGACCAGTCCGCCGTCAGCTGCCGGGTATAGGTCAGCCGCAGGCTGCTCTCCTCTATCTGGTTGCGCTGCGCGCTGCCGTCGCTGCGGGCGTGGTCGGCGCGCAGCGAGAAGCTCGAGACCTGGTTGACCTGATGGGCATAGGAGGCGCTCGCGACCGTCCGGATCCGCGGGTCTTCCAGATCGCCGGTCACCGATTGGCGCGACAAATTCACCGTCAGCGGCCCATCGGGCAGGTCCTGCCGCCAGGACAGGGTGCCGATCAGCGCGTTGTCCCGGCCTGGCAGACGCGTGGCCCCGACCGATCCCGACACCGCACCCCGCGGCAGCTCGATCGAGCGGCGCACCCCGCCCGACAGCTCCTGGCCCGTCTCCAGCTGGCGCGCGTCGACGAAGAACCCGTAGCTTCCATCCGGCGTGTCGACATCGAGATCGACGCCGCCGACCACGCCCTCCTCGCGACGGACGATCGTTCCGGTGCGGTCCACCTGCGAATACCCAAGCCGGGCACGGAGGTCCGTGCGCGGCGACAGCGCATAGATCGCGCCCGCTTCCACACGGTCCGTCACCCGCTTCTCGGTCACGCTGGCCAGCTCGCGGCGTTCCTCGCGCCGCACGCCCAGCGTGGCGGTCAGCACCGGCGACAGCCGGAACCGCGTGTCCACCCCGGCCCGCAACGTCCGGATATCGTTCTGCGTCGCCCCATCGCCATAGTCGATTCCACCCGCGCCCAGAGTGAAGGTGACCCCGACCGGCGCCGCCTCCTGCCCCAGCGCAAGCCGCGCCTCGACGTCATAGCTGGTGCGCCGCCCGAAGCCGCTGAGCTCGTCGAAATCCTCGGGCAGCTGCAGCACACCGTCTTCGTCGACGAAATCCAGAAGCGAGCGCAGCGTCTCGATCCGCGCCTGCCGGGCCGAGGCGCGGATCTGGAACTCCGAGTCGCCGCCCTCGCGGCGGTAGGTCAGCCCGAGCCGCGTGTCGTCGAAGGCCGAAATCGAGCCCTGAGGGCGGTCGCCCAGCCGGAACCCGCTGCCGCCGGTGAAACTCAGCGCCTCGCGGGGCGTCTCAGAGACAAACCCGAAATTCAGCCGCGTGACCGACTGCACCGTCCGGCCCAGCGAGGGCACGTTGAGCCCGGAATTGTCGATCGCCTCCAGCCGCTGGTCGAAGCCGAAGGTCAGCCGCGGCGTCGGCGGCTCGTTCGCCACCACCGGTGCAACGAGCACCGCAACGCCGGTCACCAGCCCGGCCATCAGGCGACAAGGCATGGACAGAACGGGAAAACTCATGGCGGCACCTGGCCTGCGCGGGAGTGGCCGGACATGGCCCGCCCCGCCGAGGGCCGGCCCGGGCTGGTCGGAGGGGCGCATCACTCGAACAGGCGGCGTTCGGGCACGATGATGACGTCACCGTCGATCAGCCGGATCGCTCCCGCCCCGATGGCGCCCCGCTCGACCTCGCGATAGTTGATGGTGAAAACCCGCTCCACCCCGGCGCTGTCGACGCGGCGCAGCTGCACCCGCCGCGTGGCGGCAAACCGGTTGAAGCCGCCCATGGCCGCAAAGGCCTGCAGCAGGGTCGACCCGTTGCGCACCTCCAAAATGCCGGGCTGGTTGGCCTGGCCGATGACGTGCACGAGGATGGTGTCCAGCGGATCGGCGACGTCCCGGACGCCGGTCAGCGCCACGAACACCGTGGGCTCCACGGCAAAGCCCGGCGCGAGGGCTTGGGCGATGGCGCCTTCAACCTGATCGATGGTGCGCCCGCTGGCTTGGATCCGGCCCGCCAAGGGGACCGAGATGCGCCCATCGGGCGTGACCAGAACGTCGCGGTTCAGCGTCTGGTCCTCCAGCACCTCGATCCGAAGCGTATCTCCGGGCTGCAGGCGATAGCCCGCCTGCGCCTCGGCCGGCGCGGCGGCGACGAGGGGCGTCAGCATCACCGCGAGGGCGAACAGAATGACCCGAATCATATGAAGTCCTTTCCCTTTTGCGCGCCGCGGCCAGTGCCGCGACGGCTTGACGGCGTGCGCGGTACCCGCGCCCGACCGACGTGCTGCTCGGTTTACAGGGACCCTAAGAAGCCCGGCAAAGGCGGAAAAGGAAAATCGACCATTGCCACGCTCCGCGGGCCGGGACCGTGCCGACCGCGCAACAGCCCCCCGGATCCCCGGAGATCCCGAGCCCTGCCCGACCCAGCACCGGCCGCAACCGCGGCCATGCGCCTCCACCCGGCCAGAGCGGCGCAGCCCCTCCCCGGCGCCGCGCCCTGGGTCAGTCGGTGACGAGCGTCGCCAGCACCTCGCGGGCCTCTTCAAACTGCGGCAGCGGCGCGTCCGCGGCGATCTCCAGTGCGCGCTCAAGCTGGCGGCGGGCGTCACCTTGGCGGCCCAGCGCGTGGTACACCATCCCGAGGTGGAACTGCACGAAGGGATCCTGCGGCAGGCCGGCCGCCGCGGGCTCCAGGTACTCCAGCGCCACCTCGGGGTTGCCGCGGCGGTACTGAATCCAGCCATAGGTATCCTGAAAGGCTGGCACCTCGGTGCCCCGCAGCCGGCGGGCGATGTTGAAAGCGCGCTCCACGCTCTCGTCGTCGGCCCGGTGGGTGGCCAGCAGGCTCGCGAGGTTGTTGGCCAGCACGATGTTGTCGCGGTCACGGGCGTAGAGATCCTCGTAGATCGCGATGGCGCCCTCGAAATCACGCTCCCGTTCCAGCCGAGAGGCGCGCAGCATCAGCGGCAGCGGCGCCTGCGGCGCCTCGGCCAGCACCGCATCCAGCAACCCGGCCGCATCCTCGCTGCGCCCCTGCGCCTCCAGCAGGCCATACAGCACCCGCAGCGGCGCCTCGGCGCCGGGGAATTCTGCCAGCAGGTCACGATAGACCGCCTCGGCCTCCTCCAGTTCGCCGCCCAGCACCATCATGCCCGCGTCGAGGAACCGCAGCGTGGGGTCATCGGGCCGCTCGGCCAGCCGCTCCTGCAGAAGCTCCCGCGCGCCGTCGATCCGGCCATCGCGCACCTGCGCCTGCACCAGAGCTGCCAGCGCCGCGTCCTCCTCCGGGGCGTCGGCCGTCAGCCCTTCGAGGAAGCGGATCGTGTCCGCCGTCCGGCCCTGGCGCATCAGCGACTCCGCTTCCAGCGCATCGGCCCTGCGGCGGGCCTGATCGGTGTCGAGCGCCCGCAACTGCCACACCAGCCGCTGCACCCGGTCCCAGTCGTTGCGCCGCAGCTGCACCTCGCCCATGGCCGCCATCAGATCAGGGTCGTCCGAAGTGACCCCCAGCGCGCTGGTCAGCACCGCCTCGGCCGCATCCACCCGGTTGTCCCGCAGCAGAAACCTGGCATACAGAAGCGATTCGCGCGGGGCGTTCTCCGAAAACTCCACCGCCTGGGCAAAGCGTTCTCCGGCGAGCCCGCGCTCGCCCTCGCGCTCGTGGGCGCGTGCCAGCAGAAGGGCCACCTCCGGGTCGCGCGGCGCCCGACCCTGCGCGGTGCGCAGCGCGGCGACCGCCTCGGACGGGCGGTCATCCTCGATCAGCCAGCGCCCCCGCAGCTTCAACGCCGCGACATGCCGCGGGTCCGCCTCCAGCACCTCCGCCACGATGGACCGCGCCCGCGCCTCGTCGCCCGCCAGCAGGGCCATCTGCCCAAGATCCACCCGCGCATCCTCCCGCGCCTCGGACGGTTCTGCCGCCTGCAGGACGGCGTCCAGATCCTCCATGGCCTCTTCGCGTGCGCCCAGATTGAACCGCAGCCCGGCCCGGACCACATGCCACCGCAGCGGGGCCCGGGCGCCCGCAGCCTCCAGGCGCGCCTCGACCTCGGCCAGTCCGGCCTCGGGATCGCGCGCGGTCGACAGGAACTCGATCAGCTGCACCACATGCTCCGGGCGCGCATCCTCGGCGTCGGCCCGCCGCCGCAGCACCGCCTCGGCCTCCGCCATGTCCTCGCTCATGACCAGATAGGCAATCAGCCGGCGCAGGGCGTCGTCGTTGTCGGGGAACTGGGCGTGCATCTCCTCCAGCGCCGGGCGCAAAGCCGCTTCGTCGCCCTGGTTCGCAAGCACCATCAGGCGCATCTCGTGGAACTCGGCCACGCCAGGATGGACCTCCAGAGCCGCTTCCAGCCTCTCCAGCCCGCGGTCCAGCGCGCGCCCCTGGTCAAGTGCCGCGTCGATCACCAGACGCCAGGCCATGACATCCTCGGGGAACTCCGACAGCAGGGTCTCGACCCGCTCCGCCGCATCAGCGGTCGCCGCCGTATCCTCCGCGAGAACTCCGTCGCGGTAATCCAGCATCGCCACCACCAGCTGCGTGTCCGCAGCCTCGGGCGCCAGCTCCTCGGCGGCGCGGCCATGGCGCTCGGCCGTCTCCCACTCGCCCGAGCCCAGCGCCAGTCGCGCCAGCGCCACCCGCGCCTCCACGATCTCGGGATCGCGCTCGGCCACGTTGAGGTATTCGCGGAACGCCGCACTTGTCTGCCCGCGTCCCAGCTCGGCCCGGGCCACCGCCAGCCGCGCGTCCAGGTTTTCGGGCATCAGCCGGATCGCGTTGCGCAGCTCCAGAAGGCCCTGCGACACCTCGCCCTGCTCGATCAGAGCAAGCCCGCTCGAGAAATGCCGCTCGGCGCGGTCCTCGGAACTTTCGCACGCCGCCAGCAGCAGCCCCGCCGCCAGCACCAGCGCACCCATCCGCGCAGCGCGCCCCATGCCGAAGCCAGACCCGATCATCCGTCCACCCATCGCCAAACCTTCCCTGCCTGCCGGCCGCGCCATTCCTGACCAGCACCGCCTGACACCGACGACGTCCAGTGTTGGACACCAACCTTGGCGCCAAACCCTGCAACATCCTCGATCACCGCGTCGATATGCAGTCATTACACCATTTTACCTGCCCGGGCACCCGTCTCGCGCCGGCTCACGGTCTCTTGTGCGCCCGGCGGGGCCACTTGCGACCCATGTTGCAACGCAGCACCGTAAAACACATATTAACCCCACGTTGCGATTGTGATCTTCCGGGCTCAAGCGTAGTGCATGAAGGGGCGTGGGAAGCAACGAGGGATAGGCGCCGCACTGGGTGGGGCACTGCCCTTATGGGCCGCGACTTGCGAGGGGTATTGGTTCGAATGCTGCCGCGGGCACGATTCTGGTGGCGGTCCCGACCGACCGGGACCGACGGCTGCGACGGGGAGGATACCCCCCTCGCCGGAGACAGCGGCGCCGTGCCCAGCGCCTGGGCGGGCGGGCTGGCGGCCCAGGCTGCAGGCGCGCGGCGCCCGCGACCCTCCTCGCCCGACGCCCATAAGACACCTCTGACCCTGCCGCCCGAGGCGATGACCCACCCCCCCGCCGTGATCCCCCTTGCGGCCGCGACCCGGTCCGGCACGCCCGGGCCAGGCACGGCAGGGGTGCGCGCCAATGGCGCGGCCTGGCCGCCCGCGCCGTTCCTCAACGACCACCCAGCGGAGTTGCCCACCCCGCACCAGCCCGACCCGACCCCCGCCGCCTTCCCTGACCCCACGCTCGACCCGGCAGCCCAGCAGCCCGAGTCTGCGCAACTTCTGTCCAGCGACGGCGTCCCGCATCTCTACCTCGACCATTTCGGCTTCACTTCGCGGCCCTTCACGCTGGTGCCGGACCCGGGGTTCCTGTTCTGGTCGCGGGCCCACAGCCGCGCCTACTCGATCCTCGAGTACGGCATCCTCACCCGCGCCCCCATCACCCTCATCACCGGCGAGGTGGGGGCGGGCAAGACCACCCTCATCCACCACCTGCTGCGCCGGCTCGGGCCGGGCGTGCGCGTGGGTCTCGTCTCCAACGCCCATGGCGCGCGGGGCGAACTTCTGCGCTGGATCATGATGGCGCTGGGCCAGTCCGCACCGGAGGGCGCGGACTACGTCACTCTGTTCGCCGCCTTCCAGCGGCTGGTGATCGACGAGTACGCCGCCGGCCACCGCGTGGTGCTGATCTTCGACGAGGCGCAGAACCTCGGCCGCGACGTGCTGGAGGAGCTGCGCCTTCTGACCAACATCAACGCCAACGGCGACGAATTGCTGCAGCTCATCCTCGTGGGCCAGCCCGAGCTGCGCGACATCATCCACCGGCCCGACATGGCCCAGTTCACCCAGCGCGTCGCCGCGCGCTTTCACCTCCCGGCGATGGACGCGGCCACGATGCGCGGCTATGTCGAGCACCGGCTGACCGTGGCCGGTGCGCCCCACATGCTCTTCGACGACGCGGCAGTGGCGCGTATCCACCGCGAAACCCGCGGGGTGCCGCGGCTCGTGAACCAGCTTTGCGACCTCGCGCTCGTCTATGCCTTCACCGAGGATGCCGAGGTCGTGACCGAGGCCACGGTGGCCAATGTCCTCGACGACGGCGTCTTCGTCGCCGGCCCGCAGCCGGCCGCGGCAAATGACAACGCCAACGACCAATTCCGGACTGCGGAGGCCGACCCACATGATTGATTACAGGTTCCTGATCCGTCTGTTTGTCAGGCGGCTGCACGTCCTGATTCTGGTGGCGCTGCCTGTGGCAGCGGCCGGGGCATGGTACGCCTGGTCGTTGCCGCCGCGCTTCGAAGCGCGCGCTCAGCTCCTCGTGGAGGCCCCGCAGGTGCCGGAGGACCTGGCTGCCTCCGTGTTGCGCGAATCTCCCTTCACGGTTCTTTCGCACATCTCTTCCCGGGTGATGACCCGCGACAACTTGCTCGACCTGTCGCGCGAGTTCCGTTTGCATGCCGACCAGCCGGGACGGGACCCCGACAGCATCGTGGCAGACATGCGCCGGCGCATCTCCATCAACTTCCCCCGCGGTGCCCACAACCAGCGGAGCGGCACCTTCAGCGTCGGCTTCGAGGCCGAGCGGCCCGAGGTCTCTGCCACAGTCGCCAACGCGCTGGTGCAGCAGATCCTGCGCGAGAACGCTGCCCTGCGCACCGCCGCGGCCACCCAGACCCTCGTCTTCTTCGACGAGGAACTCGCCCGGCTGGAGGAGGATCTGTCGCGCCAGACCGCCCGCATCCTCGAGTTCCAGCAGGCCAACCGCAACGCTTTGCCCGACAGTCTCAACTTCCGCCGCAGCCGCCAGACCTCACAGCAGGAACGCCTGCAGCAGGTCCAGCGCGAGATCGCCAGCCTCAACGAACGCCGCGACCGCATGGTCGCCATGTACGAACGCACCGGCCGCGTCGACGGCCAGAGCGCCGCCCGCAGTTCCGAGGAACGCGAGCTGCAGGAGCGGCGGCGCGAGCTCTCACGGGCGCTGCGGATCTTCTCCGAAGACAACCCCCGGCTGCGCAACCTTCGCGCCGAAGTCGAGGAACTCGAACGCATCGTGGCCGAGCAGTTCGCGGCAGCCGGGGACGGTACCGAGGTGTCCCTGTTCGACCTGCAACTCGCCGACATCGACGCTCAGCTCGATTTCCTTTCTTCCCAGCGGGCCATGATCGAGACCGATCTCGAAGATCTCGCCGCCTCGATCGAAGCCACCGCGGCCAACGCCGCCGAACTCGCCACCCTCGAACGGGACCAGCAGAATCTTCAGTCACAGTACGACGCAGCTGTCGCGCGCCGCGCCCAGGCCCGCGTCGGCGAACGGATCGAGGCGCAGGCCCGTGGCGCACGGATCTCGGTCATCGAACCGGCCACGCCGCCCAATGCGCCGAACCGGCCCAACCGCAACCGGATCGCCATGGCCGGCATGGGCGGAGGTATAGGCCTCGGGGTCCTGGTGGTGGTCCTGCTTATCCTGTCCAACCGCTCGGTGCTGCGCCCGGTGGAGATCACCTCCCGCCTCGGAGAGGCTCCCTTCGGGACAATCCCGCTGTATCGCACCCGGCGTCAGATCATCACGCGCCGCGTGCTTCTGGCAGCGGCGGCTCTCTTCCTGCTGACCGCGGTCCCGGCTGCGCTGTGGTGGATCGACCAGCACTACCTGCCGCTCGATCAGCTCATGGCCCGCCTGACGGCGGTGACGGGCATCGACGCACTGCGCAACACGCTGTCCGGGACGGCCGGCTGACCGCCGCCGCCCTGTGCCCGGCCGCCTCTGGGCACAGCGGTCGATAAAGGGCTTGACTCCTCACACGAGGGTGCTTTGGGGACGTAATGACGGAACAGAATCGGCAAGATCGCTGTGCCGGAGAGGGGACTGAGAATCGGAGCGTGACGCATCCCCCCAACGCGCCGTCGGCGCTACGCCAAGGGGACAGTACGCGACAGGCCCCCTGGCGGGGCTGACGACATGACGGCGATGCGCAGTGGGGGACGCGCGGCAACCGACGACCAGAACGGGCTGAGGAGCGGGCCAACGGGGCTTGACGCACGGCACACGGGGATACCGCCCAGGCGGCCCAGATCGGGAAGACGGCAATGGACTTCATTCAATCGGCCATCAACAAGGCACGGCAGGAGCGGCGGCGGCAGGGTGATCCCACCCCTTCCGGCAGCCCCGCCGCCGCGATCCACCCGCAGGCCTCCGCCCCGCTGGCGTCGGTCCGCGCCGATGACGCCGCCCCCACGCCGTCGCGCGCGGCCCTCTGGGCCGGCCTGCCCGCCATCACCCCCGACCCCCGCGCGCTCGACCGCCACCACATCCACGCCCGCCAGCGCGGACCGGAAGCCGCCGCCTTCGACATCATGCGCACCAAGCTCCTGCACCAGCTGCGCGCGCACAACTGGCGCCGCGTGGCGATCACCTCGCCCACCCCCCACTGCGGCAAGACCACCCTGGCGCTCAACCTCGCCTTCGGTATCGCCCGCCAGCGTGAACTTGGCTGCATGCTGCTGGACTTTGACCTGCGCCGGCCTTCCCTGGCCGAGATGCTGGGCCTCCAGGACCCGCCGCAATTCGCCGACGTGCTGTCCGGCGCTGCGCGGCCCGAAGACGGCCTGCGCCGCATCGGCGACAACTTCGCCATCGGCCTCAACGCCCGCGCCCGCACCGACAGCGCCGAACTGCTGCAGCGGGTGGAAACCGGGCGCATCGTCGACGCCATCGAGCAGGCCTACGCCCCCGACGCCATGCTCTTCGACATGCCGCCGATGATGGTGGCCGACGACGCGCTCGGCTTCATCGACCAGATCGACTGCGTCCTCCTCGTCGCGGCCGCCGGCAGCAGCAGCATGCCCGAAATCGCCCGCTGCAGCGACGAGCTCAAGGCCCGCTGCAACTTTCTCGGCGTGGTCCTCAACAAATGCCGCTACCTCGACAAGAGCGACGCCTACGGCTACGGCTACGGGTACGGCCAAGGCTACGGCCCCAACGGCAGCCTCTGACCCACACACCGCGCCGTGGCCGAGCCCGGCCGCCGGCCCTCCCCGGCCGCCGAAACCGCAGCCACCCATTGCCGTCCGCGCCCGCCGGTCGGACAACCGCCCGCGCATGGCATGGCCGCCCACCGCACGGCCGGGGCCACCGCTCTCCTGTTCGGTCTTGACCTCGCCCTTCCAGCGAGCCCCCGCGACACCCCTTCCCTCGGAACCGCACCGCGCCCCGGCCGGCGCTGCCGACCCGC
>SKMM01000151.1 GCA_007121055.1 Paracoccaceae bacterium
AGCCCCCTTGGCGGCGGCGCGCCTGAGGCGCGCGGGCCCACGGCGACGGCCGGGCCTCTGCCAACGGCCTCGGGTCCAGGTCGGCGGCTGTGGGTCCCCCGGTTTCCGCCGGAACCCTGCCGCCCTGAGCGCGGTCAGGCCGCGGCGCTCTCGGGATCAGGGCTCCCCCTCGGCGTCCTGTCCCCGGGCGGCACGGCGGCTGGCGGCGAAGCGTTCGCGCAGCCGGGCCCGCCGGCTGGTCTGGTAGGCCCGGATCAGCGGCAGGCTGGCGTAATAGACGATCACCCCCAGCACGATCCCCAGCGGCACGCCCCCCAGCAGATAGGGCAGCCAGACGCGCGAGAAGAACAGCCGCAGCCGGAACCAGTTGGGCGTGCCCCCGGTCACGAGCTGCCACAGATTGCCCCAGAGCTCGGCCCAGGCCAGCCCGAACGCCGCCATCACCTGCGGAAAATGCAGCCCCGCGCCCAGGCCCAGCATCCAGCTGCCCAGCTGCACCGAGGTTTCCACGATGATGGGGAAGGTGATCGGGTTGCCCAGGAAGGTGCCCAGCAGCGCGGCCAGGATGTTGCCGCCGAGCACCCGCGCGCCCAGCGCCGCCATGACGAAATGCAGCCCGTAGAACGGCGTGCAGGACGCGAACATCCCCGCCGCGATCCCCTTGGCGATCCGCTCGGGCGTGTCGGGCAGCCGCGACAGCCGGTGGCCCATGTAGCTCGCCGCCCGGCGCCAGCCGCCGCGGGGATAGAAGACCTCGACGAAGACCCTGGCCCAGCTCCGCCGCTTGCGCCGCTTGAACACCCCCCGTGACCCCGCGCGTCAGGGCTTGCGCGCCGGGTCTCGGTGCCGCGCGATCTGCGCCACGTCGCTTTCGGCCTCGAGCGCGGTCATGACCGTGTGCAGGTGTTCCACGTCGCGCAGCTCCACCTCGACGATCAGCCGGTAATAGTCCGGCTTGCGATCCTTGAAGACCAGATCCGAGATATTGGCCTTCTGGTCTCCGATCAAGGTGCAGATCCGCCCCAGCACGCCCGCGTCGTTGGCGATGGTCATCTCCAGCCGCACGGCATGGGCGGCCGGATGGCGTCCCTCGTGCCAGCGCAGGTCGACCCAGCGGTCCGGCTGTTCCTCGAATTCGGCCAGCACGTCGCAGTCGATGGCATGCGCCACGATCCCCCGGCCGCGGTAGGTGATGCCGACGATGCGCTCGCCCGGCACCGGCTGGCAGCAGGGCGCGCGGGAAAACGCCGCGCCGTCGGGCAGGCCCGCCACAGGGCGCGCGGCGTCCACCTCGTCGCCCGCCCGCGCGGCGAGCTCGGGGTACAGCACCTCCACCACCCGCCGCGCCGTCAGCTCGGCCGAGCCCAGCCGCGCCAGCAGCTCCACCCGGTCCTTGACGCCGAGCTGCCGCGCGGCCGTGGTCAGCGCCTTGTCCGTGACCTTGCGGCCGACATGCTCGAAGGCGACCCGCGCCAGCTCCTGCCCGAGCTTCACGAACCGGTCCCGGTCCTCCTCCCGCAGGGACCGCCGGATCGCCGCCTTCGCCCGCCCGGTCACCGCAATGTCGATCCAGCTCGCCTGCGGCCGCTGGCCCTCGGCGGTGATGATCTCCACGCTCTGGCCGTTCTTCAGTCGCGTCCACAGCGGCACCCGCAACCCGTCCACCCGCGCCGAGACACAGGCATGGCCGATCCGGGTGTGGATCGCATAGGCGAAATCGATGGGCGTGGCGCCTTTCGGCAACTGCACCACCTCTCCCTTGGGGGTGAAGCAGAACACCTGGTCCGAATACATCTCGAGCTTCACATGCTCGAGGAACTCGTCGTGATCGCCCTCCTCGAACCGCTCGGTCAGCGTCGCGATCCAGCGCGCCGGGTCCACCGCAAAGCGGTTCTCCACCCGCGCCCCGTCGCGGTACGCCCAATGCGCGGCGACCCCGGCCTCGGCGACCTCATGCATCTCGCGGGTGCGGATCTGCACCTCCACCCGTTTCCCGTCGCGCCCCGAGACGGTGGTGTGGATCGACCGGTACCCGTTGGATTTCGGCTGGCTGATGTAGTCCTTGAACCGCCCCGGCACCGCCCGCCAGCGCTGGTGGATCGCGCCGAGGATGCGGTAGCACTCCCCCTCGGTCCCGCAGATGACGCGAAACCCGTAGATGTCGGACAGGCGGGAAAACGACAGCTCCTTCTGCTGCATCTTGCGCCACACCGAATAGGGCTTTTTCGCCCGCCCATGCACCTCCGCGCCGATCCCCTCGCGCTCCAGCTCCAGCTTGATGTCGGTACTGATGCGCTGCACCACGTCGCCGGCCTCGCGCTGCAGCGTCAGGAAGCGGCGGATGATGGAATTGCGCGCCTCGGGGTTCAGCACCCGGAAGGCCAGATCCTCCAGCTCCTCGCGCATCCACTGCATGCCCATCCGGCCCGCCAGCGGGGCATAGATGTCCATCGTCTCGCGCGCCTTGCGGATCTGCTTGTCAGGCCGCAGCGACTTGATGGTGCGCATGTTGTGCAGCCGGTCCGACAGCTTCACCAGGATCACCCGCAGGTCCCGGCTCATGGCGATCAGCAGCTTGCGGAAATTCTCGGCCTGCTTGGCCTCGGAGGACGACAGCTGCAAATTCGTCAGCTTCGTCACCCCGTCCACCAGTTCGGCGATCTCCGGCCCGAACTCGGCCGCAATCTCGGTCCAGGTGGATTTGGTGTCCTCGATGCAGTCATGCAGCAGCGCGGTCACGATGGTCGCATCGTCCAGCCGCATCTCGGTCAGGATCGCGGCCACCGCCACGGGATGCGTGAAATAGGGCTCGCCCGAATGCCGGATCTGCCCCTCATGCATCCGCCGCCCATAGGCATAGGCCCGCCGGATCAGGTCGGCGTCCGAGTTCGGGTTGTAGGTCCGGACCAGCGTCACCAGATCCTCGACCGCGATCATCGCGGCGGGGCCGGGCGTCCGGGCCGGCTTCGCTTCGGCCAGCCCCGCTGGGCCGGGCGCGGGGGTCACCCCTGGCCCTGCGCCTCCATCAGGGCGCGCAGCAGCTTTTCCTCGTCCATGTCGTCCGAGGGCGCGGCGGGCCGGTCGCGCTCGGCGCCCATCAGGAGGGCCATCTGGTCCTCCTCGGGCTCGTCGACCTCGATCTGGGTCTGGAAATGCTCGATCAGCCGCTCGCGCAGGCTGCCCGCCTGCTGGGTTTCCTCGGCGATCTCGCGCAGCGCCACGACGGGGTTCTTGTCGTTGTCGCGGTCGATGGTCAGCGGACCGCCCGAGGCGATCTCGCGCGCCCGGTGCGCGGCGAGCATCACGAGCTCGAAGCGGTTGGGAACCTTGTCGACGCAATCCTCGACGGTGACGCGGGCCATGGGCAATGCTCCCGTAAGCGGGCTGGTTGAAGCGCCCCACATAGCCCGCGCGCGCCGGGGATGCAAGCCAGCCTGATGCAGGCCGGCCCTACGCCGCCGCGATCACCTCGATCTCCACCAGAAACTCCGGCCGGGTGAAGCCCGCCACCACCATCAGCGTGGACGCCGGCAGCCGCGTGACCCCCGCCAGCCAGGCATCCCGCGCCGCCATGTAGCCCGCCATGTGGGCGCGGTCGGTGACATAGGCGTTGATCCGCACCACATCGCCGCGCCCCATCCCGGCCTCGGCCAGGATCGCGTCGATGTTGGCGAAACAGACCTCCGCCTGCGCCCGCGCCCCCTCCGGCGCCCCATCGTCCGGCCCCACCCCCAGCTGCCCCGAACACACCACCCAGCGCAGCCCCGGCGGCACCGCCACAGCATGGGCATAGCGCGCAAAGGGCGGGCGGATGCCCGGCGGGTTGATCTCGTCCACGGTCCCCTCCCCTGATCCCGGGCCGAGCCTGCCCCGGATCGGAGCCGTGGACCAGCCCCGCCCCGTGCCGCTGCCGCGAAAAGCGGCAGCTCGCTCGCTTGTCAGGCACCGGGGCGCGGTTATTCTTGTCCCCCGGGGGCCATCTGCTAGGGCTCGCGCTGCGCGCGGCGGCCCGGCCCCGGCGCCAGGGAACCAACAGCGGGGATGACGATGACCAGACGGATCGGAACGGGCGTGCGCGGCGCCCTCTGTGCGGGCCTGCTGGCGCTGCCGGCCGGCGGGGCTGCGGCGCTGGAGACGGTGCGCTTCGGCACCAACTGGCTGCCCCAGGCCGAACATGGCGGCTTCTACCAGTCCGTCGCCGACGGCACCTTCGAGGCCTGCGGCCTCGACGTCGAGATCGTCCCCGGCGGCCCGCAGGTCAACAACCGCGCGCTGATGATGGCCGGCCGGCTCGACTTCTACATGGCCGGCAACCTGCTGAACCTCTTCAACGCCGTGGCCGAGGGCATCCCCTCCGTCGCCCTCATGGCGTCCTTCCAGAAGGAGCCGCAGGTCATCCTCTCCCACCCCGGCGTGGCCGACACCTGGGAAGACCTCAAGGACCTCGACCTGCTCATCGGCGACGCGGGCTATGTCAGCTATTTCCAGTGGATGATCGCCGCCCACGGCTTCCGCTCCGAACAGCGGCAGGTCTACACCTTCAACCCCGCCCCCTTCATCGCCAACGAGCGCCTCGGCATGCAGGGCTTCCTGTCCTCCGAACCCTTCGCGGTCGAACAGGAGGCGGGCTTCGTGCCCAACGTCTTCCTGATCGCCGATTACGGCTGGGACACCTACTCCACCATGATCGAGACCATGCGCTCCACCCTCGACGAACGCCCCGAGGTCGTGCAGTGCTTCGTCGAGGGCGCGATCCTGGGCTGGTACAATTTCCTCTACGGCGACAACGAGGCCGCCATCGCCCTGATCCTCGAGGCCAACCCCGAGATGTCGCGCGACAAGATCGACTTCGCGCTAGAGCGCATGATCGAGGAAGGCATCGTCGACAGCGGCAGCGCGCTGGACTACGGCATCGGCAACATGACGATGGAGCGGGTGGAGAGCTTCTTCAACGCGATGGTCGAGGCCGGCGTGGTGGACGCCGACCTCGACTGGCAACAGGCCATCGACACCCGCTTCGTGGGCCAGGGCCTCGGGATGGAGCTGCGGCCCGACTGACCCGCCGAGGGGGTGGGGCGGGCGGCCCCACCCCACCCGCGCGCCCCCATCCGCGCGCCCCCATCCGCGCGCCCGCCACAAGCCCGATGCCCGTCGCCGTTCGCCACGCCAATCGCCCCGCACCTGTCGCCCGTCCCGCCCTGAAACCCTGGCGCCCCCCGCCGGCCCGGCGGCGCGATCGATCCCGCCCCCTCCAGGCCCCCAAGCCGTCGCAACACCCCGAAACGCTCCCCAAGGCCGCCATCGCCT
>SKMM01000336.1 GCA_007121055.1 Paracoccaceae bacterium
CGCCGGGCAGGGGGGCGGGCGGCGCCGTGTCGGCCAGGGCCGGACGGCCGCCGGCCGGGGTGTCGGCCCCGACCCATTCCTGCGGAACTTCGGCCATGCCAGGCTCAGAGGGCCGCAGCGAAGGGACGGGAGGGGGGGCCACATGCCCCTGCGCGACGGCCCGGGCCAAGGCCGCCTCGACCCGCGCCTGGGCCTCCAGCAGGACCTCCAGCCGGCGTTGGATCTGTGGCATCGGGTCATTGCCGCCGGGGGCTGGCGCCCCACTGGGGGCCGCGTCCCAGTTCTCCTTGCGCAGCGCCTCGAGCGACGCGTGGACCCGTGCCGCCTCGGATTTCAGCGACCGTGTGACCCGCAGCATGGCCACCGCCATCCACACCAGCGCCACCGGCGCCAGCGCCCCCAGAAACGCCAAGACACGCTCCCATCCGATACCGGTCGTGCCGCCGAACACCAGCAGTCCCGCCAGCACGAGCCACAGCAGCGTCACGAGAAGCCCCAGCGCCTCGGCCCTGCCAAACGGCGATCCATCCCCTGCCCCGCTCCGCGGATCGGACATTGCCGATGTCTCCCCGCCGATGCCGCCCGCCGTCAGGCCACGCCCCGGCCCGCCCTCCGACAGGCGCAGACCACTGCGTCAGCGGTACGTGATTCTGACGACCTCATAGCTGCGCGCGCCGCGGGGGGTGGCGACCTCGACACTGTCGCCCTCCTCCTTGCCGATCAGGGCGCGGGCGAGCGGCGACTTGATGTTGAGAAGCCCCTGTTCGATCGCCGCCTCGACCTCGCCCACGATGGTGTAGGTGTGGGTGTCCTCGGTGTCCTCGTCGATCACTGTCACGGTGGCGCCGAACTTGATGGAGCCCGAGAGGGTGGCGGGGTCGATGACCTCGGCCCGGCCGATGATCGACTCGAGCTCGCGGATCCGGCCCTCGATGAAGCTCTGCTTTTCGCGGGCGGCGTGGTATTCGGCGTTTTCCGACAGATCCCCATGCTCGCGCGCCTCGGCGATGGCACGGATGACCGCCGGGCGCTGCTGCGATTTCAGGTCGCGTAGTTCGGCGTCAAGCGCGTCATACCCCGCGCGGGTCATCGGGATCTTTTCCATCGCGGCCTCGAGAATTCAGGGAAGGCCCCGGGGGGTCCGGGGCCTGTCGCCTTCGAACCTGTGCGAGGGCGGGCGCGATTGCAAGGGGTCAGGCGGGATAGGGCTGCGGGTCGCAGGGGCCAGAGATTGACCCCGCGCCACGCCGGGTCTAGGTCCCGCAAGGAAATTGCGCCGAGGGGCCGCGGGATGCGCCCGTCGGTGCCTCCTGCGGCAACCCGAAGGGGGCTGAGGTCCCCCCCACCATCTGGAGCGGCCATGACCGGGATCGAGCGCGAGGCGATGGAATACGACGTGGTGATCGTCGGAGGCGGGCCTGCCGGCCTGTCGGCGGCGATCCGGCTCAAGCAGATCGACCCGGACCTGTCGGTGGTGCTGCTGGAGAAGGGCTCGGAGGTGGGCGCGCATATCCTGTCGGGCGCGGTTCTCGACCCGGTCGGGCTGAACCGTCTGATCCCCGACTGGAAGGACAAGGGCGCGCCGGTGAGCGTGCCGGTGACGTCGGACGCGTTCTGGATCCTGGGCGAGGCCGGGCAGATGCGGGTGCCGAACTGGATCACGCCGCCGCTGATGAACAACCACGGCAACTACATCGTCTCGATGGCCAATGTCTGCCGCTGGCTCGCCGAACAGGCCGAGGCGCTGGGGGTCGAGGTGTTTTCCGGCATGGCCTGTTCGGAGGTCGTCTGGGACGGCACCCGCGTGAAGGGCGTGGTGGCCGGCGAATTCGGCAAGAATCCCGACGGCAACCCCGGCCCGAACTACGAGCCGGGGATGGAGCTGCACGGCAAATACGTGTTCCTCGCCGAGGGCGCGCGCGGCCACCTCTCCAAGGAGGTCATCGAGAAGCTCGACCTGCGCAAGCATTCCGGGCCGCAGAAATACGGGCTGGGCATGAAGGAGATCTGGGAAATCGACCCGGAGAAGCACAAGCCCGGCACCGTCATCCACACCATGGGCTGGCCGCTGGAGCGCAACGCCGGCGGCGGCGGCTTCATCTACCACATCGACAACAATCAGGTGTACGTCGGGATGGTGGTGCACCTGAACTACGTCAACCCGTACCTGTACCCGTATGGCGAGTTCCAGCGCTTCAAGCACCACAGCATGATCGCGGAGCTGCTCAAGGGCGGCAAGCGCATCGCCTATGGCGCGCGGGCGGTCAGCGAGGGCGGCTACCAGGCCATCCCGCAGACCGCCTTCGAGGGGGGCGCGCTGCTGGGCTGTGCCGCGGGCCTCGTGAATGTCCCGCGGATCAAGGGCAACCACAACGCGATGCTGTCGGGCATCGCCGCGGCCGAAGCGGCGGCAAGGGCGCTCAAGGCCGGCCGGTCGGGCGACGTGCTGGCCGACTATGACCGCGAACTGAAGCGCGGGCCGGTGGGCCGCGACCTGAAACCCGTGCGCAACGTCAAGCCGCTGTGGTCGCACCGCGGGCTGGCCGCCTCGCTGACGCTGGGCGGCTTCGACATGTGGGTGGCCAACCTGACGGGCTGGAACCCGCTGGGCACGCTGAAGCACAAGAACACCGACGCGGCCGCCACCGAACCGGCGGCGAAGCACAAGCCCATCGACTACCCCAAGCCCGACGGCGTGCTCAGCTTCGACCGGCTGACCAATGTGGCCTATTCCTTCACCAACCACGCCGAAGGGCAGCCCGCGCATCTGACGCTGAAGGATCCCAGCGTGCCCATCGAGGTAAACCTGCCGAAATACGCCGAACCCGCGGTGCGCTACTGCCCGGCGGGGGTGTACGAGGTGGTGGAGAAGGAGGGCGAGAAGCCGCGCTTCGTGATCAACTACCAGAACTGCGTGCACTGCAAGACCTGCGACATCAAGGACCCCAGCCAGAACATCCACTGGGTCGCCCCGCAGGGCGGCGAGGGTCCGAACTATCCAAACATGTAACGGGCCCAAGATGTGACTGGGCGCGCGCCGGACAGGTCGAGGCCCGGCGCGCGGCCCGCTCTCACGGACGACATCGGAAGGCCGCCCCCCGAAGACCGGAGGGCAGGGCCTGCACCGGTCAGCGGGCCTCGGGCGGACTGGCCTTGCCCTGCTCCGGGGGCCGCGGGGTGCCGGCTGCGGCATCACGGTCGGGTCAGCTTGGGGGCGGGGCGGGACGTGCGCATTGCCATGGGGCCTCGGGCTGCCTTAGGCTGCGCAGACACACCAGAGAAAGGCCGCCGGTTGCCCCTTCGCTCGCTCCCCGCCCGCCTGCCAATGCCCCTGCGCGCCCCCCTGACCGGGGGTCTGGTTGCCCTGATGCTTGCCACCGCCCCGCCCGCCGGAGCGGAAACCGCGCCGGGCTACACCGCCGCCGGCGCCTATCTCGCAGCACGTCAGGCGATGGGCGCGCAGGATTTCGCCGCGGCCACACCGTTCCTGGATCGAGTGCTTGAGGTCCTGCCGGAGGACGGCCAGGTCAAGGAGAACCTCGTGGTCGCGCGCATGGCGCTGGGCGATCTGCAGGGCGCGCGCGAAGCTGCGGAGCTGCTGCGCGGCCATGGCAGCCAGGCAGGCCGGCTGGTGCGGCTGGCGGCGCTGATGGCCGAGGATGCCCATGAGGAGGTTCTGGCCGAGCTCGACGCGGGCCAGGGCCTGGGCGCGCTGTTCGACCCGCTGCTGCGGGGCTGGACGCTGATCGCGCTGGGGCGGATGTCGGACGGACTGGCGGCCTTCGAGGAGGTCGGCCAGCTGAGCGGGATGGAGGCGTTCGGGCTTTATCATAACGCGCTGGCGCTGGCGCTGGCGGGCGATGCCGAGAGGGCCGAGGCGATCCTGTCGGGCGCGGCGGCGGGGCCGTTGCGCATGACCCGCCGGGGCCTGGAGGCGCAGGCCGAAGTGATGAGCCAGCTCGACCGCGGCGAGGAAGCCGCGGCGATGCTGGCCGAGATCTTTGGCGAGGATCCGGATCTGGCGCAGCTGCGGGCGGCGCTGACCGAGGGCGCGCCCCTGCCCTTCACTGTCGTCACCCGGCCCCGCGACGGCATGGCCGAGGTATTCTATGACATCGCGGGCGCGCTGCAGGGGGATGCAGCGGATGCCTTTACGCTGACACTGTCGCGGGTGGCCGAGGCGCTGCGGCCCGATCATGTCCCGGCACGGCTTATGTCGGCGCGGATGCTCGGGACGATGGGGCAGTACGACCTGGCGGTTGCGGCCTATGCCTCGGTGCCTCCTGAGGCGCCCGGCTTCGTGATGGCCGAGCTGGGCCGGGCCGAGGCGCTGGAGCGCTCGGGCGAGGCAGAGGCCGCACAGGCGGTTCTGGAGGCCTTGGCCGAGAGCCATCCGCAATTCGCCGTGGTGCATATCTCGCTGGGCGACCTGCTGCGCCGCGAACGACAGTTCGACGCGGCAAGCCAGGCCTATGACGCCGCGCTGGAGCTTCTGGGCGAGCCGTTGCCTAACCACTGGCCGGTGTGGTTCAGCCGGGCCATCACCCACGAGCGCGAGGGGCGCTGGCCCCAGGCCGAGGCCGATTTCCGCCAGGCGCTCGAGCTGAACCCAGAGCAGCCGCATGTGCTGAATTACCTCGGCTACAGCCTGGTCGAGCGGCGCGAGAGCCTCGACGAGGCGCTGGAGATGATCCGCCGCGCCGTCGCCGGCGAGCCCGACAGCGGCTACATCGTCGACTCGCTGGGTTGGGCGTATTACCGGCTGGGGCGCTTCGACGAGGCGCTGGAGCACATGGAGCGCGCGGTGGAGCTGATGCCCACCGATGCGGTTCTGAACGACCATCTGGGCGACGTGTTCTGGGCGCTGGGGCGCAAGCGCGAGGCGCGGTTCCAGTGGCAGCGCGCGCTGTCGCTGGGCCCGGCCGACGATCTGGACATGGACCGCATTCGGCGCAAGCTGGACGAGGGGCTGGACGCGGTGCTTGTGGACGAGGGCGCCGAGCCGCACCATCCGGTTGCAGAGGTTCGTCGTGGCCACTGAGGCCACCGAGGACAAGGCGCCGCCGCAGGCCGGGCTGGAGGAGTTCGCGCCAGCCAAGGTCAACCTGACGCTGCATGTGACGGGGCGGCGGGCGGACGGGTACCATCTGCTCGACAGTCTGGTGGTTTTCGCGGGCGTGGGTGATCTGCTGCGGTTGCGCGCCGCCCAGGCGCTGTCGCTGGCGCTGGAGGGGCCGTTCGCGCGCAGCGTGCCCGCGGGGGAAGACAATCTGGTGCTGCGCGCGGCGGGGGCGCTGGGGCGCAA
>SKMM01000303.1 GCA_007121055.1 Paracoccaceae bacterium
CCATGGGCAAGTCCTTCGACTACCGTGAGGAGCTGAAAAAGCTGGACGTCGCGGCGCTGAAGCAGGACCTGCACGCGCTGATGACCGACAGCCAGGACTGGTGGCCGGCCGACTGGGGCCATTACGGCGGCCTGATGATCCGCATGGCCTGGCACGTGGCCGGCTCCTACCGGATTGCGGATGGCCGCGGTGGCGGCGGCACCGGCAACCAGCGCTTCGCGCCGCTGAACAGCTGGCCGGACAACGCCAATCTCGACAAGGCCCGCCGCCTGCTGTGGCCGATCAAGAAGAAATATGGCAACAAGATCAGCTGGGCCGACCTGATGATCCTCGCGGGCAACGTGGCCTACGAGTCCATGGGGCTGAAGACCTTCGGCTTCGCCTTCGGCCGCGAGGACATCTGGCATCCCGAAAAGGACATCTGGTGGGGCGCCGAGAAGGAGTGGCTCGCGCCGTCGGATGAGCGGTATGCCGATGTCGAGGACGCCTCGACCATGGAAAACCCGCTCGCGGCCGTGCAGATGGGCCTGATCTACGTCAACCCCGAAGGCGTGAACGGCCAGCCCGACCCGCTGAAGACGGCGCAGCATGTGCGCGAAACCTTCGCGCGGATGGCCATGAACGACGAGGAGACCGCGGCCCTCACCGCTGGCGGCCACACGGTCGGCAAGTGCCACGGCAATGGTGATGCGGCCAATCTGGGGGCGGCCCCCGAGGGTGCCGACATGGCCGAACAGGGGCTGGGCTGGATGAACCACACCACCCGCGCCGTGGGCCGCGATCAGGTCACCTCGGGGATCGAGGGTGCCTGGACCACCCATCCCACCAAATGGGACGGCGGCTACTTCCACCTGCTCCTGAACTACGAGTGGGAGCTGAAGAAATCCCCCGCCGGTGCCTGGCAGTGGGAGCCCGTGGACATCAAGGAAGAGGACAAGCCCGTGGACGTGGAGGATCCCTCGATCCGCCACAACCCGATCATGACCGACGCCGACATGGCGATGAAGATGGACCCGATCTATCGGCCCATCATCGAGAAGTTCGCGGCCGATCACGCCTATTTCTCCGAGACCTTCGCCCGGGCCTGGTTCAAGCTGACCCACCGCGACATGGGGCCCAAGGTGCGGTATTTCGGCCCCGAAGTGCCGCAGGAAGACCTGATCTGGCAGGACCCGGTGCCGGCCGGCTCGACCTCCTACGACGTGGCCGCGGTGAAGGCCAAGATCGCCGAAACGGACCTGTCGGTCGCCGACATGGTCGCCACCGCCTGGGACAGCGCACGCACCTTCCGCGGCTCGGACCTGCGCGGCGGCGCGAACGGCGCGCGCATCCGGCTGGCGCCGCAGAAGGATTGGGAGGGCAACGAGCCCGAGCGTCTGGCGCGCGTGCTGGCCAAGCTCGAGCCCATTGCGGCCGAGACCGGCGCCTCGGTGGCCGACGTCATCGTGCTGGCCGGGAATGTCGGGATCGAGCAGGCCGCCAAGGCCGCGGGCTTCGACATCGAGGTGCCCTTCGCGCCGGGTCGCGGGGATGCCACCGACGAGATGACCGACGCCGACAGTTTCGCGCCTCTGGAGCCTGTCGCCGATGGCTTCCGCAACTGGCAGAAGAAGGAGTATGTCGTCGCGCCCGAGGAGCTGATGCTCGACCGCGCGCAGCTTCTGGGTCTGACCGGACCGGAGATGACGGTGCTGGTGGGTGGCATGCGTGCGCTGGGCGCCAACCATGGTGGCTCGGCGCATGGGGTCTTCACCGACCGGCCCGGGACGCTGACGACGGACTTCTTCGTCAACGTCACCGACATGGGGTGGAAATGGGTGCCGAAGGGCACGAACCTCTACCACATTGTCGACCGCAAGACCGGCACCCAGAAATGGACCGCCACGCGGGCGGATCTGGTGTTCGGCTCCAACTCGATCCTGCGGGCCTATGCCGAGGTCTATGCCCAGGATGACGGCGCCGAGAAGTTCGTGCAGGACTTCGTGGCGGCCTGGACCAAGGTGATGAACGCCGATCGCTTCGACATCGCCTGATCCGGCGACCGGTTCGACCACACACGGCGGCGCCCAGGGCGCCGCCGTTTTGCATGGGCTCAGGGCAGCAGGGCCAGATTCCCCTGGTCGGAGGGCGCCCGCGTGGGAAACGCATGCCGGTCCAGCGCGCCCTGCACCGTCAGGAACACATCGCGCATGAACTCGGCATCCTGAAAGTACCAGTTGTGCGGCGCCGACGGCCCGGTTCCGAAACTGCCGCGATGGGTCAGGAACCGGGTCCCGCAATAGACATTCACCGCCTTCTCGGGGTGCGGAGCCGGAAGCCCGATGCGGCCCGCGCGGGGCGACACCCCCACCCGCTTGACGTTGGAGATCGACAGGATCCCGTCATGGGGGTTGAAGTAGTTCGTCAGTCTCACGCAGTGACGATAGAGCGAGCTGCTCTTGGGGTTCCCCGCCGCCAGCGAACTGGCCGAGATGTCTGCCCCCACCAGCATCACCTGGCTCACCGTCCAGCTCTGGGCCGCCACGGCGGGGCGGTCGTCGGCATCGTCGAAGGCCTCGCGCACCACATAGCAGCCCATGGAATGGGCCAGCAGATGCACGTTGATCCGGCAATCCTGCCGCTGGCGGGCGGCGAAGGCCGTGATCCCCTCGTCCACCAGCCGCAGCGCCGAGATCTTGGCGTCCTTGCGGTCGTCGAGGTAGTTCAGCGCTCGGTCCGCGCTGGGCCAGTCGAAGCCCACCACCACCCCGCGGAAGCCCTGGGCCACCAGTCCGTTGCGCAACAGCCGCTGGCGCTCGAGCATCGTGTCCTGGCCGGTGTTGTAGCCGTGGATATAGACCACCACGTCCCCCACCGGCTTGCCGTCGATCTGATCCGAGGCCGCCGCCTCCTGCACCCGGGCGAACCAGTCGCGCTTGGCGATGCGGTGGTCGGGCGTGGGCAGCCGCGCGGCCCCCGGCACCGCGAGAAAGCTGCTGCCGCCGACGCTGCGCCCGAACGCACCGCGCGAGATGTTGCGCACGCTGAAAACGTAGTCTTCCATCCCTGCCTCCCTTGGGGTCATGGGGCACGCTCCCCGCGGTCGCCGCCGGGTTGTTGCGGTCCCGCGGCAGGCTGGCGCAACCCGGTGTGCCCGATCAAGCCCCTTTCTGATCCGCCTTATCCTGCTCCTCTCGCCACAATTGCGCCGTTTCGCCGCGTATCGGGGGCAAAGGTCCCTCGGACGGCCAGCGCAGCAGAGGGGCAGCCGGCTTCGGCCGCAACCGAGGAACCACACGCACCTGGGCGCATAAGCGTGACGGTCCCAATTCAAGGGGGCTGGCTCCGGGCGCCGCCTTGCGCCAAACTCCGATGGATGACGGTGTCACGGTCCAGCCTCGGGCGCAGCGGTGTCCTCCCCCTTCTTCTCGCGGCCCTTGGCCTTTCGGGGCAATTCGGGTCCGCTGTGGCGCAGGGCACAACTGCCGCGGCCGGGCCCCAGGCAGAGACCGCCGCGCCGCCGACATCGCCCAAGGTTGTGGTGTCGGCCGATGCACTCATGCCTTACGAGCCCGCACGGCGGATGCTTGCTATGGTCAAGCTGCCGCCGGAGACGGCGACGAACCCCGTTTTGGCGCCCGATCTGGCCGGCACCGACGCCCGGCGCCTGCGCAGCTGGATGGCCGCGGGGAGCGCCGCGGGCCTCGTTGGCGTGCTCTATGACAACCGCGACCGCGGGCATTCCCGGCTGGCCGCCACGCTGTTTCCCCAAATCACCCACATCGCCTATGACGACGCGCTGCGGGCGCAGGACGCCGACCGCTCGCTGGCCACGCATTTCCTGTTTCCCGGCCCGGTGCTGGGCAATGCGTCGCTGGCGATACGGGGCGGCCCCCAGGCGCGCAGCCTGCCACGCCTCGCGATGACCCAGCCCGACTTGGCTACGCACAAGGCGGTGGGCTACTTCGCCAACCACCTCTATGTCTATCCCGCCCACCAGGATGTCCGCGACGGTCGGGACGTGCTGCCGGCCATGCTGCCCTATTTTGCCATCAGCCTCGGGTCCTCGCACAGCGACCGCCCGCTGGTAGAGGCGCTGGCGATGACGCTGGCGGCCTTCACGCCGGAAACCCGGGCGCGGGCCGAGGCGCTGGGGCTGATCGCCCCCACGCTGACCATGCTGCTGCGGCGAAACCTGGAGGGCGTCACCGACTACCTGTCGCCAATGGCGCACCCTGCGGCCATCTCCGGCCGGCGGCTGCGGCCCGGCGCGATGATGTCCGCGGCCCAGGCCCTGACGCCCGACACCCTGCCGCCTGTGGTGCTGTTGCGCGTCGAACAGGAGGATTTCGCCCAGGAGGCGGGCCTCGACGGGCGCAGCGAGCGGCTGTTCGACACGCCCGCGGCCGTGGCGCGGCTCTGGCGCGGCTGGGAGGGGCGACGCGAGATGGTGGTCTCCGCGGCCGCCACGCGCGACCCCAACGACCGAGACCTGCAGATCCATTGGGTACTGATCTCTGGCGACCCCGAGCGTGTCCGGATCGCACCGCTGGACCCGGCCGGCACCCGGGCGCGCATCGTCGTCGACTGGCATGACGCGCCCTTCCGCTCCACGCCCACGGCCGCTACGCGCAGCCGGGTCGAAATTGCCGCAATCGCCTGGAATGGCGCGCAGTACAGCGCTCCGTCCTTCGTCTCCGTGGCCTTTCCGCCGCACCAGACCCGCGAGCATGAGGCGGACGACGACGGCGCACCGCGCCTCGTCTCGGTCGACCACCGGGGATCGGGGTTCGACCCGCTTCTTTGGTCCCGCGCGCCCTGGCGCGACGTGGCGGTGCGCGACGATCTGGGCCGGCTTATCGGCTGGCGCCGCGAGGCCGAAGGGGCCGAGCCGCTGATGGTCTCGCCGCCCGATGCCGGCACCTACCACCTCGCCGATGCCGCGTCCGAAGCGCCGACCCTGCGGTGGCAGCCCGCCGCCGACTGACCTGGCCCCCGGCCTGGACCGCTCCGCCGCTGGCCGCGCCGAAGCATGCTGTCACAAGCCTTCGGGCTGTCGCCCCGCTGCATCGCTGTCACGCTGCGCGAGCACGCAGCGTATGGCGCGCAGCAGGCGGTGGCAGGGTGCTGATCGAACTCCATGGCCCAGGTCGAGAGGGCCACGCTGCAGCCCTCGGCCGCCCGGTCCCGCCGATGCCCGGCCGGATCATGGCCGGATTTTCGCCCGCGGTGTTGACGCTGCGTTGGACGGACCGGGTCTTGCAACGGTCGGCCACGCAGGGACCGCGCCTCCGCCCGGCGGAGGCGGC
>SKMM01000398.1 GCA_007121055.1 Paracoccaceae bacterium
CACAGCGCAGGCTCGAGAACCTCGAGGCCGCCCGCACCGCGGCCCGGCTCGACGCCCACCGGCGCGAGGGCGACGACCCTGCATGAGCCCCCCACGCAAGCGCTCGCTCACCCTGCGGGGGCACGCCACGTCGGTGTCGCTGGAGGCGGAGTTCTGGGCCGCCTTCCGCCGCATCGCCGCCGACCGTGGGCGGTCCGTAAGCGCGCTGGCGGCCGAGATCGACGCGCAGCGCGACCTCGACACGGGCCTCGCCTCCGCCATCCGGGTCTTCGTGCTGACGGATCTGGAGCGGCGGCTGGGTCAGCGCGCGGGCGGAATGGAGTAGGTGACGCTGGCGCGCGCCGCCACCGCGGCGCTCCCCTCCGACCGGATCAGCACATCCCCCACCGCGAGCACGCGCCCCAGCTTCAGCAACCGCGCCTCGCCGATCAGATCCACCCCCGCGGCCGGCTTGCGCATGAAGTCGATGGCGGCCGAGGTCGTCACCGTCAGCGCCTGCGGGCCGATCCGCGCCAGGATCGCGCAGTAGACCGCCAGATCCGCCAGCGCAAAGATGTTGGGACCCGACACCGTGCCCCCGGGGCGCAGATGCCCTTCGGTCACCTTCAGCCGCAGCACCGCCCCCTCCGCCGTCAGCCCCTCCACCGCGAACTGCCCCGCCACCTGCGGAAACTCGGCGGCCAGAAAGGCCTCCAACCCCGCGGCGTCCATCGCGTGATCCCCGTCCGCCATGCGCCTCCCCTTTCCCCGCCCCTCCCGCTGGCCTAAGGTCTGGCGGGGACGAGGAGGAAGTGCAAGATGACTGAACTTCTGCTGCGCGAGGACAAGGGCGGCATCGCCACCCTGACCATGAACAGCCCCGCCAACCTGAACGCCCTGTCGGACGCCATGCTGGCCGCGCTGATGGAGGCGCTGGTGGCGCTGGACACCGACCGCAGCGTCCGCGCGGTGATCCTGCGCGGCACCGGCAAGGCGTTCTGCGCCGGCCACGACCTGAAGGAGATGCAGGCCGGCCGCCAATCCGAGGATGCCGGCCGCGCCTATTTCCACGACCTCTTCACCCGCTGCGGCGCGGTGATGCAGGCCATCGGCCGCCTGCCGCAGCCGGTGATCGCCCAGGTCCACGGCATCGCCACCGCCGCGGGCTGTCAACTGGTGGCGTCGTGCGACATGGCGGTGGCGGCCGAGGGCACGCGTTTCGGCGTCAACGGCGTGAACATCGGGCTGTTCTGCTCCACCCCCATGGTGGCGCTCAGCCGCAACATCCCGCGCAAGCAGGCCTTCGAGATGCTGACCACCGGGGGCTTCATCGACGCCACCCGCGCCGAGGCGCTGGGCCTCGTCAACCGCGTGGTCCCGCCCGAGGCGCTCGAGCGTGAGGCCCTCACCCTGGCCGAGACGGTCGCGGCCAAGCTCGACGCCGCCGTGCGAATCGGCAAACGCGCTTTCTACGAGCAGTTGGAGATGGGCCTCTCCGATGCCTATGCCCACACGGGCGCCGTGATGGTCGAGAACATGCTGTGGCGCGACACCGACGAAGGCATCCAGGCCTTCCTGGAAAAACGCGCCCCCCGGTGGTCCTGACACAAGCTCAGCCCGACCCGAAGCACCACCACGACGCCTTCACCGCAGGCGGCCCGCGCGGTCCTTTCACGCGCCTCGGCCTCTGCAGACCGCCGTCTCCCCAGGACCTGCAAACACCCGCCGGTCGAAGGTCAAGGTGATCTGACATCGCACGACACCTGCACCACACCCTCAAGGCGCTGCACCATCCACCCAACGGCCTCCCTCAAAAGCCAATCCCACAGATGCCTTGCGTCACGGCACCGATCTGGTACCGCTTCGAAACCGGGCCTGTAGCTCAATGGTCAGAGCAGGGCGCTCATAACGCCTTGGTTGGGGGTTCGAATCCCTCCGGGCCTACCATTCGGCCAAAAACCCTCTTAGTTGACGCGGCGGGCGCATCTCTGCGAGATTGACGTTTTTTGGCGGGTCACGTACGGGGTATTTTCCGCCACCCCCCCGTAACCCTCTGATTTTCAAGGGCTCACATCGAGGCGTCAGCCGGCGCCTCGATGCCCTGATCTAGGGGCGCTGCTGCGCCCGGGGACCCGCCCATGCCGGCCCTCGGAGAGGCGCCGTGGATGGGCTTGGGCGCAGCCGACGGATTGCTGCCGGTAGTCCGATCTCACAGCCGTGCGTGCGGAGGGGCTCAGGGGCGCATAGGGCAGTCAGAAAGCCGTCGGGTATGGGCATCGCCGCGGCTCAGTGCCGATTCGATGAGCTGGGATCGCAGACCATCGTGGCGTGACCTGGCCGACCAACGACCAGGGCGGGCCGCCGAGTCAGCTGGCGTGCAGCAAAGCGCCCACCTCCTGATGTCCCCTATTGCGAACATTACCTCGCGCTGTGGCCCCCTCGGCCTCAAGGCCGCCTGGATCACACAGTTGACAGCCGACCCCCGGTCATGTTCCGTCGGCTGCATGGCACACCGTCAGCTCATAGGCTGGTCACTCTGACCGTCGCGCCCCGGGTTTCTGGCCCGGGCCAACCGCCTGTGCTGAACGGGAGCCTGCCATGGCCCGCATTCCCTTCATCGCCGTCTGCCTGCGCCTCGACTCCGAGGATGACCTCGTTGAGCGCCTCCGGGCCGTGGCCGATCGCCGCCGCCTCCGGTCCCCGAACGGTGGGAGCGACGCGTCCCATGGCGCGCTGCTGCAGCAGGCCCGGACCATCCTCGAGCGTCGCCGCCAGAGTGCCGGCACCGCCCATCTGCGGCAGCAGGACGCCACCCGTCTGGCGCCCCTGAAGGGCGGTGTGGAGCTGGTCGAGCTGGCCGGCCTCGATGCCGCCGACGCCATCGCCGCGGCGATCCACCAGGACATGCCCTGGATGGCGCCCGCCACCGAGCTGGTCTGGCACGCCCTGCGCCGGGCGGCCGTCGAGCGCACGCCGATCCGCATCCCGCCCCTGCTGCTGGTGGGCCCGCCCGGGATCGGCAAGTCCCTCTGGGCGCGCCGCCTCGCGGGCCACCTGCGGGTGCCCGAGATGGGGGTCGAGGCCACCTCGGAGAACGCGGGCTTCGGCCTGACCGGTCTGCAAGCCGGCTGGGGCAGCGCGCGCACCGGCCGGGTGCTGGAGCTGATCCTGCAGCACCGCATCGCCAACCCGGTCGTCTTCGTCGATGAGATCGAGAAGGCCACATCTGCCGTGTCCTCCAGCGGCCGGAGCTTCGACCTGGCCAGCGCGCTCCTGCCGCTGCTGGAGCGGGAGACGGCCCGGGCCTGGACCTGCCCGTATTTCCGCGTGGGCTTCGACATGTCCTGGATCAGCTGGATCCTCGCCGCCAACGGCCTGAGCGGCCTGCCCGAGCCGCTCCTGAGCCGCTGCCACGTCATCCGCCTGCCGCCTTTGACCGCGGCCGACCTGCGCGCCTTCGCCCACCGCGAGGCCGCCCGCCGGGGCCTGTCGGAGGCCAGCACCGACGCCATCACCGCCACCCTGACCGCCGCCGGCCCCGCGCGGGCGCCCTGTCCTTGCGCACCGTCCTGCGGATGCTGGAGCGGGCCGAGGTGATGGAGCGCTTGCCGCGAGTCCATTGATCCAGACCACGGCTGTGACCCCGTGGGCAGGCAATTGATCGGGAATGCAGAATCGGAGTTCTCCACAGGTAAGGGCGCGTCAGACAGTTGACCGGCGGAGTCGCCGTCGGCGATCATGGGGTGTGCGGGTTCCAGGGGGTAAAGACATGTCGGTTTTGCGTGACAGCCTTCCATCCTGGCACAACGCCATGACCGCTGGCCGTCGGCTCACGGTCACTTCGCAGGCCCCCGGCCCAATCAAAGATCATCGAGCACGAGACATTTGAGCGCCATGAACACCACCCTTGCCGATTTCATCTGGCAGAACGCCGACGACCTGTGGGGGCCGTTCAAGCATGTCGAGTTCGGCAAGATCATCCTGCCCTTCACGCTGCTGCGCCGGCTGGAATGCGTGCTGGAGCCGACGCGCGAGCAGGTCCGCCAGACCGTGGCCAGTCTGAAGGACACCGGCATCGACATCGATGTCGTGCTGCGGACGCAGACGGGATACCCGTTCTACAACACCTCGAACTACGCGCTTGGCAGCCTCGGCGCGACGCGGACGCGGGCGAACCTCGAGGACTACATCGCCAGCTTCTCGGACAACGCCCGGGTGATCTTCGAACAGTTCGATTTCGCCAACACCATCGCCCGGATGGACCGGGCGGGGGTGCTGTTCAAGATCTGCCAGAACATCTCCGCCATCGACCTGCACCCGGACGCGGTGCCCGAGCGGGTGATGTCGAACGTCTATGAGCACTTGATCCGCCGTTTCGGAGCCGAGGTGAACGAGGCGGCCGAGGACTTCATGACCCCGCGCGACGTCGTCCATCTGGCGATCGAGCTCCTGCTGGACCCGGACGACCAGTTCTTCATCGACAACCCGGGCCTGACCCGGACGCTCTATGACCCGACCTGCGGCACCGGCGGGTTCCTGTCCGACGGGATGGAACACGTCAACAACCTGCGCGACCGCTCCAGCATGGCGCCGGTGATGATCCCCTATGGCCAGGAGCTGGAGCCCGAGACCCATGCGGTCTGCCTCGCCTCGATGCTGCTCAAGACCATCGAGTCGGACCCGGGGCGGGATCTTTCGAAGAACATCAAGCTGGGCAGCACGCTGTCGGACGACAAGCTGGCCGCCGACCGACTCCACTACTGTGTCTCCAACCCGCCTTTCGGCAAGAAATGGGAGATGGACCAGGAGGCCGTGGTCCGCGAGCACCGGGAAAAGGGCCATGAGGGGCGGTTCGGGCCCAAGCTTCCACGGGTCAGCGACGGCTCGATGCTGTTCCTCCTCCACCTGCTGAGCAAGCTCGAGAGCCCGGAGCGCGGCGGCGGCCGGGGCGCCATTGTCCTTTCGGGCTCGCCCCTCTTCAACGGCAACGCGGGCCAGGGCGAGTCCGAGATCCGCCGCTACCTGCTGGAATTCGACTATGTCGAGGCGATCATCGCCCTGCCGACCGAGATCTTCTTCCGCACCGGCATCGGCACCTACATCTGGATCCTGTCCAACCGGAAGCCCGCGCACCGCAAGGACAGGGTGCAGCTGATCGACGCCACCGCCCTGTTCGAGCTCATCTGAAGGCCCGTCTGGCCGAGGTCGAGGCGGCGCTGGCCGAGGTTCGAGGCAGGCGAACCGCCGGCTGGAGGATATGCCTCACGCTCCTCGCAGCGCGCGCAGTTCGGCAAACGC
>SKMM01000051.1 GCA_007121055.1 Paracoccaceae bacterium
CGCCCGCCCCCGCGGCGCCCGGGGCCAGTGGCGGGGCCCTGTCCATGGGATCGCGGGTCGGGGCGCTTGCCGGGCCCCCGGCGCTTCGACTATAGGCCGGCCATGCCAGACACCGCGCCCCAGCCCTCGAACCGTCCGCCCCTGCCGCCCGAGATCGCGCGCAGGCGGACCTTCGCCATCATCTCGCACCCCGACGCGGGCAAGACCACGCTGACCGAGAAGTTCCTACTCTATGGCGGCGCGATCCAGATGGCCGGCCAGGTGCGCGCCAAGGGCGAGGCGCGCCGCACCCGCTCGGACTTCATGCAGATGGAGAAGGACCGCGGCATCTCGGTCTCCGCCTCGGCGATGTCCTTCGACTATGACGGGCACCGCTTCAATTTGGTCGACACGCCCGGCCACTCGGATTTCTCCGAGGACACCTACCGCACGCTCACCGCCGTGGACGCCGCCATCATGGTCATCGACGGCGCCAAGGGCGTCGAATCCCAGACCCGCAAGCTGTTCGAGGTCTGCCGCTTGCGCGACCTGCCCATCCTGACCTTCTGCAACAAGATGGACCGCGAGGCGCGCGACACCTTCGAGATCATCGACGAGATCCAGGAAAACCTCGCCATCGACGTGGCCCCCGCCTCCTGGCCCATCGGGCAGGGGGCCGAGTTCCTGGGCTGCTACGACCTGATCCACGACCGGCTGGAGCTGATGGACCGCGCCGACCGCAACCGGGTGGCGCAGACCGTGCGGCTGGATGGCCTCGACGATCCCCGCATGGCCGACCACATTCCCCCACGCCTGCTCGAACAGCTGCGCGAGGAGGTGGAGATGGCCAGGGGCCTGCTGCCCGCCTTTGACCGCCAGAGCTTCCTTGAAGGCCACCTCACGCCCATCTGGTTCGGCTCGGCCATCAACTCCTTCGGGGTGCGCGAGCTGATGGAGGGGATCGCGGAATACGGGCCCCCGCCCCAGCCCCAGCGCGCCGGCCGCGAGGTCGCGCCCGAGGAAACCCCCGTCACCGGCTTCGTCTTCAAGGTGCAGGCCAACATGGACCCCAAGCACCGCGACCGGGTGGCCTTCGTCCGCCTCGCCTCGGGCCATTTCCAGCGCGGCATGAAGATGCTGCATGTCCGCTCGGGCAAGCAGATGACGATCTCCGCCCCGGTGCTCTTCCTCGCCGCCGACCGCGAGGTCACCGAGGAAGCCTGGGCCGGCGACATCATCGGCATCCCCAACCACGGCCAGCTGCGCATCGGCGACGCGCTGACCGAGGGCGAGCCGCTGCGCTTCACCGGCATCCCCGCCTTCGCGCCGGAATTGCTGCGCACTGCCCGCGCGGGCGACCCGATGAAGGCCAAGCACCTCGAAAAGGCCCTTATGCAGTTCGCCGAGGAAGGGGCCGCCCGCGTCTTCAAGCCCGCCATCGGCTCGGGCTTCATCGTGGGCGTGGTGGGCGCGCTGCAGTTCGACGTCCTCGCCAGCCGGATCGAGCTGGAATACGGCCTGCCCGTGCGCTTCGAGGGCTCGCAATTCACCTCGGCCCGCTGGGTCTCGGGCGAGCGCACCGCGGTCGAGGCCTTCGCGGGCGCCAACCGCGGCCACATGGCCACCGACCATGACGGCGACCCGGTCTACCTCACCCGCCTGCAATGGGACATCGACCGCGTGGCCCGCGACCACCCCGAGGTGCGCCTCAGCGCCACCAAGGAGCCCGCCGTCTGAGCCGCCGGTTCCGACAAGTGTGACGCCACAAGCCCGTGCGCCGGTGGTACTGGGGACCAACGGCCGAGGGCAGGGCTCACAAGAAGGGCGGCTCCCCCAGCGCGCGACCGCTCTCAGCCATGCCATGGCGTGACGCCCCCCAGACCGATCCCTGTCGGCGGCGGGCATCTCTCGCCTTGGCCCGGCCTCAGCCCTGCAGCGTGCGCACGCCGGGAGGGCCTTCGCGGCGGGCGACCATGGCCAGGGCGGCGGCGTGGCTCGCGGTGGCGGTGGTGTAATAGGGGATCTTCTCCATCAGCGCGGCCGCGCGGATGTCGCGGCTGTCCTCCACCGCCTGCGCGCCTTCGGTGGTGTTCATCACCAGCGCGATCTCGCCGTCCTTGAGCATGTCGACGATGTTGGGCCGGCCCTCATAGACCTTGTTGACGACCTCGCAGGGCACGCCCTCGGCCTTGAGGAACGCAGCGGTGCCGCGGGTGGCCACCACCGTCAGGCCCAGATCCACCAGCATCCGCGCGGCCTCGGCCATCTCCGGCCCCTTGTCGGCGTCGCGCACCGACACGAACACCCGGCCCGCCTCCGGCAGCGGCACCCCCGCGCCCAGCTGGGCCTTGAGGAAGGCAAGCGCAAAGGTCCGGTCCCACCCCATCACCTCGCCGGTCGACCGCATCTCGGGGCCCAGGAGCGTGTCCACCCCGGGGAAGCGCGCGAAGGGCAGCACGGCTTCCTTGACTGAAAACCACGGCGTCTGCGGATCGGCCAGCGTCATGGGGTCCGCGAGCGGCAGCGGGCTGTCCGGGCCGACGCCATCGGGGTAGGGGGGGCGCTGCGGGAAATCCGCCAGCTTCGCCCCCGCCATCAGCCGCGCCGCGATCGATGCAATCGCGCTGTCGGTGGCCTTGGCCACGAAGGGCACGGTGCGCGAGGCCCGCGGGTTGACCTCCAGCACATAGATCTGGCCGTCTTTCACCGCGAACTGCACGTTCATCAGGCCGACGACCCCCAGCTCCAGCGCCATGGCGCGGGTTTGGGCAACCATCTCGTCCACAACCGGCTTCGGCAGGGTATGGGGCGGCAGCGAGCAGGCCGAATCGCCCGAATGCACGCCCGCCTCCTCGATGTGCTGCATCACGCCCGCGACATGGACCTCCGTCCCGTCGCACAGCGCATCCACATCGACCTCCACCGCGCCCGACAGATAGCTGTCCAGCAGCACCGGCGAGGTGCCCGACACCACCACCGCCTCGTTGATGTACCGCTCCAGATGCGCGTCGTCGCGCACGATCTCCATCGCCCGCCCGCCCAGCACATAGGACGGCCGGATCACCAGTGGATAGCCCACGCGGGCGGCGATGCGAAACGCCTCGGCCGGGGAATGGGCGATGCCGTTCACCGGCTGGCGAAGGCCGAGGCGGTTGAGCATGTCCTGGAAGCGCTCCCGGTCCTCGGCCAGGTCGATGGCGTCGGGGGGAGTGCCGAGGATCGGGATGCCCTCCGCCTCCAACGCCCGCGCCAGCTTCAGCGGTGTCTGCCCGCCGAACTGCACGATCACCCCCTCCAGCGTCCCCGCCGCCTGCTCGACGGCCAGGATCTCCAGCACATGCTCCAGCGTCAGCGGCTCGAAATACAGCCGGTCGGAGGTGTCGTAGTCGGTCGAGACCGTCTCGGGGTTGCAGTTGATCATGATCGTCTCGAACCCTGCGTCCGACAGCGCGTAACACGCGTGGCAGCAGCAATAGTCGAACTCGATCCCCTGGCCGATCCGGTTGGGCCCGCCGCCCAGGATCACCACCTTGCGCCGGGCCGAAGGCCGCGCCTCGCACTCCACATCCCCCATCGCGGGCGCCTCGTGGGTGGAATACATGTAGGGTGTCTGCGCCTCGAACTCGGCCGCGCAGGTGTCGATGCGCTTGAACACCGCGTTCACGCCCAGATTGCGCCGCGCGCGGCGCACCTGCGCCTCGTCCCGGCCCGTCAGCGTGGCCAGCCGCGCGTCGGTGAAGCCCATCATCTTGAGGCCCCGCAGGCCGTCCTCGGTCATCGGCAGCCCGTCGCGGCGGATCTCGGCCTCGGCCTCCACGATCTCGCGGATGCGCGCCAGGAACCACGGGTCATAGGCGGTCACGGCATGGATCTCGTCATCCGACAGCCCATGCCGCATGGCCTGCGCGATGACGCGGATCCGGTCCGGCGTCGCCGCCGACAGCGCCTTGACGATGGCCGCCCGGTCCGGCGCCCCCTCGATGGCGATCTCATCCAGCCCCGTCAGCCCCGTCTCCATCGAGGCCAGCGCCTTCTGCAGGCTCTCGTGGAAGGACCGGCCGATGGCCATCGCCTCGCCCACCGACTTCATCGCCGTGGTCAGGTCGTTCTTTGCCCCGGGGAACTTCTCGAACGCAAAGCGCGGGATCTTGGTGACGACATAGTCGATGGACGGCTCGAAACTCGCCGGCGTCACCCGCGTGATGTCATTGTCCAGCTCATCCAGCGTATAGCCCACCGCCAGCTTCGCCGCGATCTTGGCGATGGGGAAGCCCGTGGCCTTGGACGCCAGCGCCGAGGACCGCGACACCCGCGGGTTCATCTCGATCACCACCATCCGGCCCGAGCGTGGGTCCACCGCCCACTGCACGTTGGACCCGCCCGTCTCCACCCCGATCTCGCGCAGGCACGCAATCGAGCCGTTGCGCATGATCTGGTATTCCTTGTCCGTCAGCGTCAGCGCGGGTGCGACGGTAATGGAATCGCCGGTATGCACCCCCATCGGGTCCACATTCTCGATGGAACACACGATGATGGCGTTGTCGGCGCGGTCGCGCACGACCTCCATCTCGAACTCCTTCCAGCCCAGCAGCGACTCGTCCACCAGGATCTGCCCCACGGGCGAGGCATCCAGCCCCGACCGGCACAGCCGCTCGTAATCGTCGCGGTTGTAGGCCACGCCGCCGCCGGTCCCCCCCAGCGTAAACGCCGGGCGGATGATCGCGGGCAACCCGATCTCCTCCAGCGCCGCCATCGCCTCGGCCACCCCCGCGGCCAGATCATAGCGCCCGTTGGCCAGCTTGGGTGCTGCCACGATCGTCGCCCGCGGGTTCTCCAGCCCGATCCGGGTCATCGCCTCGCGGAACAGCTTGCGGTCCTCGGCCATCTCGATGGCCTCGCGCCGCGCGCCGATCATCTCCACCCCGAACTTCGCGAGCACCCCCATGTCATCCAGCGCCAGTGCCGTGTTCAGCCCGGTCTGCCCGCCCATGGTGGGCAGCAGCGCATCGGGCCGCTCGGCCTCGATGATGCGCGCCACGATCTCCGGCGTGATCGGCTCGATATAGGTCGCGTCCGCCAGCTGCGGGTCGGTCATGATCGTGGCGGGGTTGGAGTTCACCAGGATGACGCGATAGCCCTCCTCGCGCAGCGCCTTGCACGCTTGGGCCCCGGAGTAATCGAACTCGCAGGCCTGCCCGATCACGATGGGCCCGGCGCCGATGATGAGGATCGAGTGGATGTCGGTCCGCTTCGGCATGGGATGGCCCTTCCTCGATGTGCGCAAATCGA